>JBGSVG010000275.1:0-15646 GCA_041753095.1 Sphingorhabdus sp.
AACGGTAAATGCCGCGCTGGCGGAAAAGCCCTCCGGACGGATCGCCGGCGGCGCGGACATCGCGCTGATCGTCACCCAAGGCGCCGCCGAAAAAGGCTTCGACCTCGTTAAATCGGCGAATGCTACGCCCGGGCAAATGACGTTCCGCATGGATCAGGCGCGCGCGCCTGCATTGTTGGCCTGGCTGACCGAACTCGAATCGCAAGGCGTTGCGGTAAGTAGCGTCACCTTGCGCGGCGGGGCAAACGGCAGCGTCACCGTCGAAGCGCAATTGCAAAAGGTGGCAAGATGACCCGCCGCCGTATTGCCACCGGCTCTGCGGTGCTGTTGCTGATCGCCTTAATCATCTTCATGCCGCTGCGTATTATCATTGGCGGCGACGGCGTTTCTGCACGCAAAGTCGACGGCATCATATGGGACGGTTCGATCCGTGATTTGCGCATCGGCAGATTGCCCATTGGCGACGTCAATGCGCGCCTGCATTTCTGGCCGCTGCTGATGGGACGCGCCGAAATCTCGCTGTCGCGCGGTGATGCCCCATTTGCGGCGGGAATCAACGGCTCGGTCACGCGGGGGTTGGGCGGCATGTCGATCAATAACATGAAAGCTACCCTGCCGGTCGCATCACTTTTCGCGCCGCTGCCAGCGGAGAATATTGAGCTGCAGGACTTTTCGGCGCGGTTCACCGCAGGTCGATGCGCCGAAGCAAGGGGTAACGTTCGGCTGACCTTAGCCAATACTCTACCAGGGCTTGACCTCTCCAACGGCCTTTTAGCCAAGCCGCGATGTGATCGCGGACAGCTCCTCATTCCGCTGCTCAGCCAGTCGGCGATGGAGCGTGTCGACATCCGCATTTCGGGGGATAGCACCTATACCGCCACAATATTCGTCGAAGGCGACCGCGTAGAACAAGCGGCGCCGCTTGCGCTTGCCGGCTTCCGGCCAGTGGCCGGTGGATATCGCATGGTCCGGAAGGGCCGATTCTGAATAGCTTTTACGATAGCGTGAGCGGCATATCAGCGGCATTGCCGCTTTGGTTTCTTCTGACATCGCTGACCATATTGGGAGCCATATGGGGCAGCTTTGTCGCTGCCTTGTGCAGCCGCTGGGCGAACAACGAAAGCGTAATATCCGGCCGCTCGCGCTGCGACCGGTGCGGTCAGACCATTGCACCTTATGATCTGATGCCCATCATTTCCTATGTAATCCTGAGGGGTAAGTGCCGAGGATGTGACCATAAAATCGGCATTTGGACGATTGCCGTGGAACTAATCTCGGCATCGATTGGAGCTGTATCATGTCTGTTTCTACCCGCCACTCAGGCGTTGGCAGCTGCCGTTTTCGGCTGGTCATTATTACCACTTATCATCCTCGATTATAAGCATCTTTGGCTTCCGGATAGGCTGTTGGTGTTGCTGGTTATTGCCGGTTTGCTTTTTGGTGCATTACTCACACCTGATGTTATTGCTCTGGACAGAGCGATCGGAGCACTAACAGGCTTTTTCAGCTTGGAAATTATCCGGCTGACTTACCAAAGATTTCGACATCTGGACGGAATGGGTGCGGGCGACCCTAAACTTTTTGGAGCGCTGGGTATCTGGCTTGGCTGGCAAGCGCTGCCGCTTATTCTTTTGATAGCTAGTGCAATCGGGTTGGGCGTTCTGATTACGGTTCGTGCGGTCACTGCCCGCCACCAAGAAGTCTTTCCTTTCGGCAGTTATCTTGCGGTTGCAGGATATTTGATCGTTTTGGCCGGAAGTATATCTTTGCCCCTAAGATAGACTTCAATGCGCTGACGAATGTGTGGAGACAGCACAATCTGCTTCATCATATCGTCAGGCGTGCCTTGCGGCGCCGCTGATGCTGCGGCAAACTTTCGCCATTGCTCTCGGGCCTTTACGGGACGATCCGACGCTGCGGCGATCAGGGTTTCACACAGATAATGATAGGCGGCGCTTCTGCCCGGCGTATACACTGGCTCCGCCGACAAGGACTGGAGCTGATCGGTTTTACCATTCTGGATCGCCCCAAGAATTAGCGACAGGCGCGCGTATGATTCCCCTGGGGATCGTAACTGCAGCGCGCGGGCAAGTAACGCCTCACTATTTGCGTCCCCGCAAGCCACCGCAAAGTTACCCAGCACGGCAAGGATGATGGGATCATAAGGGTTCGCGTCGACAGCATGTTGCGTGTGAAGTTTTCCTTTAGCGCAATTATTCGCCACAAAATTCGTCCGTGCCATCGCAAAATGCGCATAGGCCTCGTTCGCGTCGGACTTGATCGCACGTTGTGCGATCGTCAAAGCCTCCGCCGTTGCTTTCGATTTATTTTCTGGCGAGGCTGTTTCAAGCATATGGAACGACATGAAGCCCAAACGCACAGCATCGAGGCGAAGATCTTCGTT
The DNA here is from genome assembly GCA_041753095.1 of Sphingorhabdus sp. Classification (GTDB taxonomy): domain Bacteria; phylum Pseudomonadota; class Alphaproteobacteria; order Sphingomonadales; family Sphingomonadaceae; genus Sphingorhabdus_B. Next base: position 2,405 of record JBGSVG010000275.1, read on the forward strand.
AGGTACGAGCAGGCAGCTCGCAAGGCGCGTGCGCAAGTCCGAATTTTGAGAGTCGACTGAAGCGAGATAGCCCAGCAGACAGGCATAACCGGGATCATAAGCGCCGTCCAAGCGTTGGGTTTCCCGTGCCGCGATAACGCCAAATGGCCCCGCCAACTGGGCTATGCTTTTGCCCAGACTTTCGGGCATGGACGCATTGGGGTCGAGCGGATTACTGGTCGACCAGACAAGTTCGTCGCTACGGTTGTCGGTCAACCTTAGATACAGCGGACGTTTGCCCGATTGCATCTGGCCCACTTGAATCGCAAGATTATATTCTGGCTCGGATAAGGCTGATTGGCTTGGTTGGTCGACCCGAAGACGGACGAGCCATGAACGGCCGATACCATCGGCGAGCGTCGCATAGGCACCGTCTGCAATCCTTTTAGAATCGGGATCAGGCGAATTGCTTGGCGACTGTATGAGCATGACCGGTTGTCGACTGGTCGGTACGGCATTCTTTGCCGGATGGGACGGGCTGAACAGCGTGAGATAGACCGCCACAAGCGGAAACAGCAGTAGCAGCGATAGCAATGGCAGCAAAAATATGGGGTGCCGCCGGGTGATATTCTTTTCGGCAAGAGCGGCCGTAAGATTTCCTTCTGCCACATCGCTTTGAAGCCGTTCGAAATCTGCGGGAACTGGAAACAAAACTGCGTTTCGTGAAGCAGGCAAGGACATGTCATCGAGTGGCCGGAAAAGCTCGGGATACGCGACTGCTGGCCGTGCGAGACGAACGTCATAACTGCCTGCCGGAATATAGATACACATCTCGGCAAGGGGAGCATGGCGTGAGTAAAATGCCTCCAGCATCTTTCGCAATCGCAGGACCTGAACCCGTGGATAGCTATCCATTTGAGTGTCGAATTGCGGGTCCCTACCCAATCCATCTACTGCAACGGTATAGCTTTTCAGTTTTTTGCCATTGCCGTTTAATGTTTCATTTACGAGAAAAGCCAGCAACCGTTCCAGCGTTGGCGCCTTTTTGAACTGATTGCTAGCGAGGATATGTTGCACTTCGAGCCGCATCGACGCGTCGAGCCCGGGACGTTTTTCCCGGTCGGGCGTCATTTTCTCGAAGATAGCCAAGTGTCTGTTATCCTATGCCCATGGGTCGATGGATCGGTGAAACCGCATGCTGTGATATCCATTGGCCGAAATGATAAAGTGATCATGAAATGCGATGTCGAGCGCCGCAGCAGCGTCGAGCAGCTTCTTGGTCAATTCGATGTCGAGCCTGCTGGGGGTAACGACGTCGCTCGGATGGTTGTGCGCGGCGATAAAGGCGGAACTGTCCAGCTCAAGCGCGCGACGGATGACTTCCCGTGGATAAACCTGGACTTCGGACACAGTGCCGGTCCACAGCACCTCATTCGCAATCACTTTGTTATGCGTGTCGAGAAATAGTACACGAAAAGTCTCGACCCGGCAAATGCCCATTTCAGCCTGAAGATATCTCACAAGATCTTCGCAGCTATCGATGGCGGGATGATGGATTTTTTTCTGCTGGCCTATTTCTTTGGCGATTTGCAGAATCGAACGCAGCTTCGCAGCTTCTTCGGTATCGCCGATAATGGCGGCCAGCTCGTCCGCATCTGCCGCAGCAAGGCCTGCGGTGGAGCCAAATTTGTCGATTAACTTGCTAACGCTGGCAGGGTTGACCGAAGGGCCCAATATTGTGCTGAGCAACTTTACTTCTTTTGCCGTTGCGTCCGCATGGTAGCTGCGAAAATTGTCGCGAACTGCAGATACGCCCAAATCCCCTGACCCACGCCATAGGCTTTGGGTAAAAGATGTTGTGCAAAACTGCTCGCGAGGTGGATGGTCACCGCCGCAATCTGCCACCCCAGCAGCAGCAGAGGCCAGAACTGACGGGAACGCATCGCAATCCACGCGAACGCGAGCAGAGCCAAGATGTCGATCGTCAATATAGTGAGATTGAGGGGCAGCCATTTGTGACTTCCAAATTTAAAGGCGAAAAATGTCGCGATAACGCCCAGCAACATCACGCATATTGCCAAGCGATGGAAGCGGTCGCCCTTGACCACCACATATGTCGATGCTGCAAAGAACAACAGCGCAAATAGCCAACCCCAAATCATTCAAGGGAATCAGCATGCCATTCACAGGCAGTCAAGGGCAGTATCGATGTTACGCCGCCTCGGTTTTGACCACGGCGAGCGCAGGTGGCTGACCTGCTGATGCCAGCTTCCACAAATCACCCATTGCATGGGTGCCAAGACCGATGTCGCGCTGGGTATCGGCCAGTGCTGCATGAGCCTCAATGGTCTGGCGCCGGCATTGAACGAGCGATTGCAACGCTTGGGCTGAAAGATCGAAGGCTGGCTGACAAACAGTTGCCGACAGTTTCGCCTCAATGCGCGCCGATGGCAGTTCGCCGTTAAGTTCTGCCAGTTTCATAATGGCCAGATCGATTGCTTCTTCGGCCGCGTGCAATTTGGCGGCGACGCCGCGAACTACGGCAATTTTACTCGAGATATCTGCTCGGCGATTAGACATGACTATTCCTTTCAGCACGGACGGTGCTTCCAAAAAGCGGGCGCAACGCCCAAGTTCAGATGCGGGAGAGAACCTCTAACGCGGCTACGGCTGCAGCGAATGCCAAGAGCGATATTGCAGCGATAGCCGCAACCAGTAATGACTTTGAACCCAGACTAAGCGGAGATGGCGGCACTTCCCGTTTTGAGACCGACGTTGAAAACAGGGCATCGATTCTGGATGCATCGCCAAAATAAAACGGCGCTTGAGCATCTTGTAATCTAGAGCCTTCTGTGTCGTTCAGCGGGCCTTGTTCGCTGTTCGATGCAGCCTCTTTAGCTACAGGCGTCGGAAGCGGAATATGCGGCGGATTGTATACTATCGGGTCGCACACGCTGTTTGGGGCTGCATCCTGAGAGTGTGCAGCTTCTAACGCACAAAAACGCCTTGCTGCTTCGAACCGGGATGCCGCCTGCATCTGCTGGGTGGCGTGGCGGAGACGCTGATCGACGGTATGCTTGGATATACCGAGCATACGCGCAATTTCCTTGGAACTATAATGGTTGCCCGCGAGCCGAAGACATTCTTTATGAATGTCCCTTAATCCCGGAAAATCGTGTACGCTCGAACCCATAAGTCCACCCTATACGCTATTTTACATATGTCTGGTACTAAACATCATTGCAAGGCGCGACGTTCCGCTTTCCGGACGGACACGCACAGAAGATGATGCAAGTAGGTGAAATAGCTTGAGTCAATTTGTGAAATTTAATGAGCATATATTGCAATAAAATGCCACATGGCGCAGTATATATCGGTAAATATAGGAGCGACAATATGCGGCAGATTGATCATTTTATTGCCGGATCTGCGACCCAGTCGCCGTCCACACGCTTTGCTGACATTATGGATCCGAACAATGGCGGTGTTCAGGCCCGGGTAGCGTTGGGCGATGCTGCTGTGTTGCAGCGCGCGGTGCAAGCTGCTCTGGCGGCACAACCGGCATGGGCGATGACCAATCCGCAGCGGCGCGCGCGGGTGATGTTCGAGTTCAAACGGCTGGTCGAGGCCAATATGGACGCACTGGCGCACATGCTCTCGTCCGAACACGGCAAAGTGATTGCGGACAGCAAGGGCGATATCCAGCGCGGGCTTGAGGTTATCGAGTTTTGCTGCGGAATCCCGCACGTCCTGAAGGGTGAGTATACCCAAGGCGCAGGCCCGGGTATCGATGTTTACTCGATGCGCCAGCCGATAGGCATCGGCGCAGGGATTACGCCTTTCAACTTCCCGGCGATGATACCGTTGTGGATGTCGGGCGTTGCTATTGCCACAGGCAACGCCTTCATCATCAAACCCAGCGAGCGCGACCCGAGCGTGCCAGTGCGGCTGGCCGAGCTGTTCATCGAAGCTGGTCTGCCCGAAGGCATTTGCCAGGTTGTGCATGGCGACAAGGAAATGGTTGACGCTATTCTCGATCATCCGGCGATTGGCGCAGTGAGCTTTGTCGGTTCTTCGGACATCGCGCATTATGTCTATAATCGCGGCGTTGCTAACGGCAAACGCGTGCAGGCGATGGGCGGCGCCAAGAACCACGGCATCGTTATGCCCGACGCCGACCTCGATCAAGTCGTGAATGATTTGGCAGGCGCCGCCTTTGGGTCCGCAGGTGAGCGCTGCATGGCCTTGCCGGTGGTCGTGCCAGTGGGCGACGAGACTGCGGAGCGGCTGAAGGCTAAGCTTATCCCGGCCATTGAGGCGTTGCGCATTGGTATCTCGACCGACGCGGAAGCGCATTATGGCCCAGTGGTCACCGCGCAGCACAAGGCAAAGGTGGAAGGCTGGATCCAGACCTGCGTCGATGAAGGCGCTGAGCTGGTGGTCGATGGCCGCGGCTTTACCCTGCAAGGTCATGAGGAAGGCTTCTTCATCGGCCCAACCTTGTTTGACCATGTCACCACCGATATGGAAAGCTACAAGGAAGAGATCTTCGGCCCTGTCCTGCAGATGGTCCGCGCGGCCAACTTCGAAGAGGCTCTCGCGCTTCCCAGCAAGCATCAATATGGCAATGGCGTCGCCATCTTCACCCGCAATGGCCATGCTGCACGCGAGTTCGCCGCGCGCGTGAATGTCGGCATGGTCGGCATCAACGTGCCGATCCCCGTTCCCGTAGCCTATCACAGCTTTGGAGGCTGGAAGCGCAGCGCATTTGGCGACACCAACCAGCACGGCATGGAAGGCGTGAAGTTCTGGACCAAGGTCAAGACCATCACCCAGCGCTGGCCCGATGGGTCACCCGACGGCGGAAACGCATTCGTCATCCCGACGATGGGGTGACAGATGCGGTTGTTTCTGGCCCTTTTTGCGCTGCTGATGGCGTTTCCGGTCTCGGCCGAAAAGCGCATAGCCATCAGCTTTGACGATGTGCCCCGCATGCCGGGCGCATTTTTCGAAATGTCCGATAAGCGCACTGTGGCGCTGATCTCGGCGCTCAAAAAGGCCAAAGTCAAACAGGCGGGCTTCTTTGTCACCACGGGCAATCTGGAAAAGCCTCATGGTGTTGGCGGCGAAGCGCGGATCGCGGCCTATGTTAAAGCCGGACATGTTATCGGCAACCACAGTCACAGCCACAAATGGTTAAGCCGGATGACCGCAGCAGATTATCTGAAGGATATCGATAAGGCGGAACTCTGGCTAAAAGGGCGTCCGGGATATCGCCCTTGGTTTCGGTATCCATTTCTGGGCGAACAGGGAACCGGCATCGAGCAGCGCGATGCCGTGCGTGCAGGCTTGCGCGAACGGGGGCTTAAAAACGCTTATGTCACCATCGATAATTATGACTGGCATCTCGAAAACCTGGCATCCAATGCCCGCCGTGATGGCAAAAAAATGGACATGGACGCACTGCGCAAGCTCTATGTCGAAACCATGCTGCTGACCGCCAACCATTATGAAGCGATCGCACAGGAGGTGCTGAATCGTTCCCCAATCCACGTCTTGTTACTCCACGAAACCGACCTCAACGCGATGTATATCGCCGATGTGGTCGCTGCGCTGCGCAAGGATGGCTGGAGCATCGCGACGATTGACGAGGCCTATCGTGACCCGATTGCCGCAACCGAACCCAACACATTGTTTCTAGGAGAGGGCCGCATTGCCGCTTTGGGGTATCTGACAGGAATAAAGCCAAGGCGGCTGGTGTATGAACGCACGGACGAAGACGTTCTTGCTAAGCTGTTCAACCAGCGCGTTTTAAAGGAAGCCACCACATCATGAGCACAATAGCATTTATCGGTCTTGGCAATATGGGCGGCGGGATGGCGGCTAATCTCGTCAAGGCCGGCCATGCGGTGAATGCCTTTGACCTGTCGGCCGAGGCTCTGACACGTGCTGCGGCTAACGGCTGCGCGACATTTATGTCGGTCCGCGAGGCGGTCGCTGGTGTTGACGCGGTTGTCGCTATGCTCCCGAACGGCAAGATCGTGGATAGCGTCTTCGAGGCCGATGTTATCGGCCATGCCCCGACCGACGCGCTGCTACTCGATTGCTCGACGATCGATGTCGACACCGCACGCAAAGTGACCGCTGCCGCAGCCGCGGCGGGTTACGAGATGGTGGATGCCCCGGTCTCGGGCGGTATTGCCGCGGCCAATGGGGGTACGCTGACATTCATGGTCGGCGGCACGGATTCAGCGTTCGCACGGGCCGAACCAATTCTGGCAGCGATGGGCAAGGCTGTTATCCACGCGGGCACATCTGGCGCTGGGCAGGCAGCCAAGATCTGCAACAACATGCTTTTAGGTGCGTCGATGATTGCGACGTGTGAAACCTTTGCAATGGCCGAAAAGCTCGGGCTCGACTTGCAAGCATTCTATGATATTTCGTCCAAGGCATCTGGCCAGAACTGGTCGATGACCAGTTATTGTCCTGTTCCCGGCGTTGGACCAACATCGCCTGCGGACAATGATTATCAAGGCGGCTTTGCCACTGCGTTGATGCTTAAGGACTTGAAGCTGGCGATGGAGGCGGCGCAATCGATCGAAGCCAATGTACCAATGGGCGAACGCGCCGCTGAGCTATATCAGGCGTTCGCCGACGCTGGTCATAGCGGGCTCGACTTTTCTGCGATCATTAAAAGCCTGCAGGACTAATCGGCTTTCAGCCAGCTGCCGAGTTCTTCCACTGACAACAGCCTGTGGAACTCAACACCGAGCATATTCGCAGCCCGCCATTTGACGTTCGCGCGGACCGAGCGTTGGGTGTCAATGCGCAACAATATGTTGCTGTGCATTTTTGCTTTCACGTCGCAGCACAGCTTCGCCCCTCGTTGCGACAAATCGAGCAGTTCGACCCTGTGGATCTTTTCATCGATACGTAGCGTCGCGCTCTTTCCAGCCTTGAACCGGGGCAAACGCGCGCGGCGTCCATCGGGTTTTATTGATGGCTTGGCCAAAATCTGATGGACATCAATTTCCTCCCGAAATTTAACGCCTAATGTTTTACCGTCTTTCCAAACCACGTCGCCGGTCAGTTCTTGATCGTCGAGAAGCGCCACCGAAATCGACTGGCCGATTTCCAGAGGAAAATGCGCGTCGATCATCATTCCGCCCGGCGATACGTCGCGCACCATGCCAAGGCATTCTGCGTGCAGCTTGACATCCTTCAGCCGCGCCACGCGCATGACCCTGATATTCCGGCTATGCAGACGGCGATCACTGTCGTTGGCGATGTCTGGCGTAACCCCCGATTCGGGGGTAAGCTTTGCAAATTGGCCTAGGGAAGCTTCCATATCATGATCATTTTTGACAGCAGAAGCTAACTTTGTGCATGACGAACAGGGTTAACATGTCGAACGGCGGGAATATTTGTCGCGCGTCATTGCCGATGTCCGTTGCAACATCGCCCGGCCTTACATATCGGTAAGCATCACCAACGGAAAATTGCTCCGGGCAATGGAGCAAGGCCACCCAATTTAGGAGTTTCCCGTGCAGTCGGTAACAACGCAAAAATTTGACGACGTGATGGTCGTTCTGGTCGACAATCCGCCGGTCAATGCTTTGTCATGGCATGTGCGGCAAGGGCTGCATGATGGGTTTGAACAAGGCCTTGCTGATCTCGCCGTCAAAGCCTTAGTGCTCCGTTGCGCAGGGAACACTTTCATTGCCGGTGCGGACATCACCGAATTTGGCAAACCGCCCCAAGGGCCGGATTTTAATGCCGTGCTTAATATGATCGAAGCCGCCGGAAAGCCTGTTGTTGCGGCAATCCACGGTACGGCGCTGGGCGGCGGATTGGAAACCGCGTTGGTGTGCCATTACCGCATCGCTGTGCCCTCGGCCAAATTGGGCGTTCCCGAAGTGAAGCTTGGCCTGCTTCCCGGCGCTGGCGGCACGCAGCGCCTGCCACGTGTAGTCGGCGTCGAGGCAGCCGCCACCATGTGCTCGCTGGGTGAACCTGTGCCCGCACCAAAGGCAGAGGCGATGGGATTGGTGGATCGGCTTGCGGGCGAAACCAGCCTTGCCGAAGATGCCATAGCCTATGCCCGCGAGCTTATCGCAGTTGGGCCTCGGCCAACGCGGGACCGTCCGATCATGGGCGACCTCGGGATTATCGAGCAGCTGAAATCGGCCAACGCCAAAAAGTGGAAAGGTTTCGACGCGCCATATGCCAACCTTGCGTGCGTCGAGGCGGCAACGCGACTGCCGTTCGAAGAAGGGCTAAAATTCGAACGGACCGAATTCCTAAAATTGATGGGCGGATCGCAATCAGCCGCGCAGCGTCATATGTTCTTTGCCGAACGCCAAGCGGCGAAAATCGACGGCTTGCCCAAGGATCTGCTGCTGCGTGATATCGAAAAGGTCGGCGTTATCGGCGCCGGAACGATGGGCGGCGGGATTTCGATGAACTTTCTCGCCAAAGGCATTCCGGTGACGATCGTCGAAATGGTGCAGGAAAATCTGGACCGCGGTGTCGGCGTTATCCGCAAAAATTACGAGAATAGCGCCGCCAAGGGCCGTTTCACCGCCGACCAAGTCGAGGGCATGATGGGGCTGCTAACACCATCGCTTACGCTTAACGAGCTGGCCGATTGTGACCTTATCATTGAGGCGGTGTATGAAAGCATGGACGTCAAGAAAGAGGTATTCGGCAAGCTCGACGCCATCTGCAAACCCGGCGCAATATTGGCGTCGAATACGTCTTACCTGAATGTCGATGAAATCGCGGCCAGTACATCTCGACCGCAAGATGTCGTTGGAATGCATTTCTTCTCGCCTGCCAATGTCATGAAATTGCTTGAAGTCGTCCGCGGCGAAAAGACTGCGGATGATGTGCTGGCGACCGCAATGGCGGTTGGCAAAAAAATCGGCAAAGTCGCGGTGGTGGCTGGCGTCTGCCACGGCTTCATCGGAAACCGGATGCTATCAACGCGGCAGCAACCGGCGATGCAGCTGCTGTTGGAAGGCGCAACGCCGGCGCAAATCGACAAGGTGCACACTGATTTCGGTATGCCGATGGGGCCGTTCCAGATGAGCGATCTGGCTGGTCTCGACATCGGATGGCATCGCGACCCAAGCCGCATCGAAAGCATTCGCGACGGATTATGCGCGGCGGGTCGCTTCGGTCAGAAAAATGGCAAGGGCTTTTATGACTATGACGAAAAGCGCGTGGGAACACCGAGCGAAGAAGTGTTCGCCATCATCGAAGAATTCCGCGCGACCTCGAACCTGCCGAAGCGTGAAATCAGCGACCAGGAAATCGTCGAGCGCACGCTCTACCCCATGGTCAATGAGGGTTACAAGATCCTCGAAGAGGGCAAGCCCCAGCGTGCGTCTGACATCGACGTTGTCTGGATCTACGGTTATGGCTGGCCAATCTATCGCGGCGGACCGATGTTCTGGGGCGATCTGGAAGGTGCAGGCAAAATCGTCGAGGCGCTCGAGAGGCATGGCGTGACGGTCGCCGACAGTTTGAAGGCAAAAGCTTAATCAAGCTGCCTGGTACCGCCAAGAAGATTTGAATTTTGTCTATAGATGTCTATTTTAGCTATTTTTTAAAGTTCCAGTTTTGAACTATATTTTTAGATCGCCGGCACTGGATCTTTTCAGATCGATACTTTTTGTGCGGATTGGGTTTTTCAATGACCCCACAAATTGCGGTGCTTGCGTTTTAGGATGGCGAATGCCAGCTGCTGTTTTAGCCGAAAAATAACGCCATTTTGGTCTTTGTAATGATAGTTATGGATTGTTTTTTGTGAGACGGCGCAGCCGAAAACGCGCATATCTAAAAAACTAAGAGGGAACATGTCACCACCGCGCGGGTTTTGATCTAAACCTATGAAAGAATATTAATGCCCGGTGGTCTGAAAGCGTTTGTTTTGAAACAATTCGGAAGGCTAGCAACCGCACCGGCTCGCCTTAAACGTCATGAAATTCCTGAGCCGGAAAATGTATCTCATGAGAAATGGCGCGATTTTCTGTCAACGAATTTTAATAAGCACAATCTGAGGGTATTAGAAATTGGATCGCGAAACGTAACCGGTTCGAACCTCAGACACTTGTTCGACAAGGCAGATTACGTCGGCTTCGATTTTTATCCTGGAGAAAATGTTGACGTAGTCGGTGATGCACATAAACTATCGTCATATTTTGAAGGTGCCCAGTTTGATCTGATTTTTTCTTCCGCAGTATTCGAGCATCTTCATATGCCGTGGATCGTTGCCACCGAGATTGAGAAGCTTTTGAAAGTTGGCGGCCACGTTTTTATTGAAACGCATTTTTCACATTCGTCGCATGAGCGGCCTTGGCATTTCTTCCAGTTTTCCGACATGGGTTTGAGAGCCTTGTTCAATGACGCCATGGGATTTGACCTAATCGAGAGCGGAATGAGTAATCCCATTTTTGGCTACTTCGGACATAGGTCAGACGCGTATTTGAGATATGGACCAGTTACTGAGCTATATTGCCATAGCGAAATCTTATGCCGAAAAAGAGAACCAAGCGAGGATTTTTCGTGGGATAAGGTAATGATGGATAGCATTGTTGAAGGGACTCGATATCCAGTGGCACTGCCTTCTTAATTCCTGTGTCCCCCGGGACTGTACAGGTGAATGCCAAATTTGCGACGGGCCAAAGATCTGTCTGGTGCGGCCAAGAAGACTCGAACTTCCACGGGCTTTCGCCCACAACGACCTCAACGTTGCGCGTCTACCAATTCCGCCATGGCCGCACGCGCCTAGACAGGTAGGAGCGGGCCACTAGCAAAGGTACTTGGCCTGCGCAACAGGCATTATCGGTTGAGAAAGTCCGTTGCGGCTGTCGCATATCGGCACAATGCTAAAGCAAAGCTGCCGCTCGTCGTATTTTTAGGGCGATGACATGGCAGTTAACCCTGATTTCGCCTTGCAGCAGTTGGTAAACAAGGTGTTTACCTTTGGCCATGATTGCGTTCCTGCCTCTGCTAATTGCTGCCGCGCCCGTGGGCGGCGACACTGTTGCAGTCACGCGCCCGGTGACGCGGCTGGCTTCGGCGACGGTGACAATCATTCAAGCCGAGCGGATCGCGCCATCGCTGGTCGGAATTCAGGCCCCGATGTCTGACCGGCAGATCAGCCATCGTGAGGCAAAGCCGATGATTGAATTTTATTAAGCTGCTATCCGCTCGACGCCATATTTGCGCATTTTTTCAATTAGCGTGGTGCGTTTGAGTGTCAGCATGCGCGCGGCCTCCGAAATGACTCCATCTGCACGGTCTAGGGCCACCTGTATGCGTTCCAGCTCAATCCGCTCGATTTGCGCCTTAAGGTCAATCGGTCCGTCTGGTGACACAGGCGCGGACGGGGCGACCGCTATTGGCAGTTCGCGGACAATGTGGGCTGGCTGAAGCGCCGTTCTGCCGAGCAACTGGTCGACAGCAAACGCATCGACCGTTTCGCCCGAAAAAAGCACGCTGGCCCTTTCAACTACATTGCGGAGCTCACGGACGTTGCCCGACCAGCTGTGCAGCATCAACCGCTGAATCGCCGATGCGTCGAAATGGCAGGAGGCTACAATGCTCTTACCCTTCTGAAAATGCGCTATGAGTTGCGGAATATCTTCAACCCGTTCAGCAAGGTTTGGGACATGTAAAAGAACCACACCAAGCCGGAAGAAAAGGTCTTCCCGGAAACGGCCTTGCGTAATGGCATCGTCAATATTCTGATGCGTCGCGGAAATGATCCGGACATCTACCGGCAACATGCTGTTACCACCGACGCGCGATACCAGCCCGTCTTCCAGTACACGGAGCAGTTTGACCTGCATATCAAAACGCATGTCGCCAATTTCGTCCAGGAAAAGCGTGCCTTTGTCGGCATTTTCAAAATGCCCGGTGCGGCGGTTTTGTGCGCCGGTGAAGGCACCCTTTTCATGGCCGAATAATTCTGATTCAATTAGTTCGGCGGGGATCGCACCGCAGTTGAGCGCTACATAAGGTTTCGCAGCGCGAGCGCTGGCCATGTGAATGGCACGAGCGACGACTTCCTTGCCTGAACCCGATGCGCCGCAGATCATCACCGAGGCCGACGAACGCGCAACCCGCCTTACCATGTCGCGCAACACAGCCATCGGTGCGCTGTCGCCGATCAGCATATCTTCTATTTGTCCGGCTTGCTGGTCGGTGGTCTGTGTGTTCTGGCTCATGTCAATTTCCCGTCAGGATAAAGCGTTGGGCCGGGTTTTGGCGAATATGGTAAACAAAATCCTAACGAATTGACGGCAAAGCGTCGACTGCTCCAAAGCCGATGAAAGCGGACCAAAACAGGAGGCGACGTTGCTACTAATGACTCTATTTTGGAGTTAGTCAGACGCGGTTCTCCACCCCAAAGTAATCGACATTCGCCTGTTCTTCGGGTCGTAGGGATTAGTCGGAATATAGGGTTCGCGTTCTGCGACGCCTTCGATTCGCACGAACTGGCGTTGCGGTAGCGCCGACCGGACAAGATGCGCGCGCGTTGCTTCAGCGCGCGCGGCTGACAACTGCCAGTTGTTGACGCCCAGCCCGCGCGATACCGGCTGCGCGTCGGTATGGCCGCGTATGATGATGCCATTGGGCAGTTCGCGGATAGTATCCGCGACCCGGCTTAACAGTTGCACCGCGTCCGGCGTCAATATGTCGGTTCCCGAGACGAACATCGAAAAATCGGCCTCATCGACCATATCGATGCGTAACCCTTCGCGCGTTTCGGTAAATCGCAGATTGCGGGCAAACCGCTTCATTGCCTTGTCGGACTGGATTTTCTGTAAAAGTCGTGCGCGCAGATCCTGGAATTTCGCGCGATCCTTGCCGATGCCTGATGCTTCCTTCGGCCCTCCGGTTGCATCGCGCGGGATGGTCATGCTTCGGGTGCCGGTTTGGCCGGCGCGGTGGGGATATTTGTCCACCGAGGTGATGGAATCGCCGCCGAAGAAGCTAGTCGAGCCCGCGCTATCCTGCTTGCTGGCCACCAGTGTCGGGGAGAAATAGTCGGCAAGAGCTTTACGTTGTTTCTCGGTGGTCGCGCCCAAGAGCCACATGAGCAGAAAGAATGCCATCATCGCGGTCACAAAGTCGGCATAGGCAACCTTCCACGCGCCGCCATGATGGCCTGCGTGCGGAGCCTCATAGATTTTCTTGACGATGACCGGGCGGAGCGGTTCGTTCGATTTCGCCATCAGCGCCCCCGCATCC
>JBGSVG010000276.1:0-3467 GCA_041753095.1 Sphingorhabdus sp.
CTGGTGGCGGCGGTTGAACCGCTGCGTGTACACCCCGTTCAACTCGCGCATGCCACGGCTGAGCCCGCCTTTGCGCGTCTCGATCAGCAAGTGGTAGTGGTTGTCCATCAAGCAATACGCCCACACCCACCAATCGAAGCGGTCGGCGCTCTGCCACAAGCCTTCGAGAAAGTCCTGCCGATCCCGATCATCGAAAAAGATCGGCTCCCGCGCATTGCCACGCGCCATCACATGATAGACGGCACCATCGAACTCGATTCGCAGCGGGCGGGACATTGGGCAAGGCTAAACCGTAACCGCAGATGTGTCAATACAAGACCTGACCCCAGCTCTTCAAGACCAGACCTGACCCCAGCTCTTCAAGACCTGACCCCAGCTCTTCACAGATGTGTCAATACAAGACCTGCCCCTTCTCCAATGCCTGCTCCCAGGCCGAGACAAAAAAGCAACAGCGGACCGCGACTTCGCTTGACAGCGGCGGCTAAATGGTGACCCCTGCTTCCGCTGCTTCTACTGCTCTGCTCTATTTTTGGATATCCGCGTTCTCTTTGGAGTTCAGACCTCTTGGGCGACTGTCAATACCTTCGGATATGTCACCTAAATCGACTGTTATATGCTTAATGAGCGGAATTCTGTCTTCCGAAAGCACGTAATCAATTAGCAGCCCTCTTGTTAATCTTTCAGGACCCGCAGAAACTTCCAAATTCAACCGGCATTCATTCAAACCACAATCGGCGCGATGCGAATAGATGGAATTAACACGTGCGCCAAAATTAAATATACTATTGGACGCGTCTCGATTATGTAAAACATTGGCGTCAGAACTTGTCAGCAAATCACTAAGCTCCTCATCCTTTAAATCCAAGGAAAAATATTTAAGCGGACTCGCCCTCTTTTTACTAATTTCAACATATTCCAAAAATATCCCATACACCCTGCAGGCGTTATCTCCGTCGACACAATTAGCAGGCTTGCCCCCATCATCGCGACTGGATGCCAACACGTTAGCCGAGCCATCGTCGGCCACTTGCGCTCGCTGTGAACAACAGCAAAGCAAAGAAACATAACATAGTATAAACAGCCCAATTATCTTCATGGTTACACTACTCCCAACAAGAAAATATTTAGCATCCCACGTCAGTCTCAGCGCATTGTTCTATAGCTTCGTACCGCTTGGTTGAATCTCGAAGAGTTCTTGCTCCGATGCCCATTATCCCTGAGTTTTCAAAAACTCCGTTTCGGATATTTACGGTCCGCGTCGCGGAAAATTTCAATTTTAGCCAGTCAATCTTCTGTGGCAATTCTACGGAACCGGTGAATTTTATATTTCCAGACTCATCTACTACAGCACTAACCGAATATGGACCTATCCCGAGTCCGCTTCCGAATCTATCGCCGGCATGAGAACCAATTACCGTTAGGTCCCCCGCAGTTGCCGAAAACTTGCCATTACTATCAACTTTTATCTTAATAGTCTTTCCGTTCTTGATGGCGATAGCGAGGCCTTCGTCACCCGCCGACACAGCAATTATTCCCTTAATCTCTGCTTCAATCTTTAGGGAAAGTTGTTTTTCTTCGTCTTCCAACTTCGTGGCTTCATCATTAAACGCCCGCGAAAACGCCGCCGTCACCGCCCCATTGGCGAACTTTCCGCCGCTGACTTCCGAGGCGGTGCCGCCTACCATCGCTGCTACTACCACGCGCTGGGGGCTGAAGCCGCGGTTGCTGCTGTTGACTTTGCCGATTGCGGGGCTCAGCGCCTGGGTTACGCCGGCGCTGGCGAATCCGTCGCCGAACTTGCCGCCTTGCAGCCGGTTCATGATGCCCCCGGCGAGGGCGTGCGACAAGACCTTGCCCGCGAATTGGCCCGTCGAGAGACCGCTGCCAAAGAACCCACCGCTTTGACTTGCCAGAGTGTCGAAGTGCTGGCCGATGCCATAGAACAGCACCGCGCTGAACGCGCCGAACAAACCGCCCGTGAGCGTGCCGGAGGTGATCACGCCGGCCACGAATCCAGTCGCCGCCGCCACTGCCAGATTGGACCAGGCCAACGGTGCCAGCGCCGGCACGAACGTGGTCAAGGCCACCGAGAGGATGGACAGCGGGCTGTGGCTTCGCTTGACAGAGGTGGCTAAATGGTGACCCCTGCTCTGCTGTTCGGTTAGGAAGCGTCCGGAACCTGACATCTAACCTCACATGCGAACGCCAGGTTGAGAAGCCACCAAAGAATCGACAGGCCCGCCAAAGCTGAGGCAAATGCCAGATTCCCGCCTTTCCCGACATTCACAATGTGAAATATAGCCTCAATCACGTACAGCGAGCAGATCACTGCTAACGAGATCACAAGCAGGCCGCGACGCAATACCTGTCCACGCAACGCGAGAATTGACGCGTAAGAGGCCACAAGCCCTGCCACCAGCGTAATCGAAGGGGCGATCAAATACTTAACTGGCAAAGGCGATCCATCAAAGCCATCAAGTGGCGCAGCTATCAACCTAATATTTCCAAGGATCGTTATGGCTGAGACAGCAACGATCGCGAGGCACAACACGGTGTCAACAACCAAGACTGTCCGTTGTATCCAACCAAAACGGCGTATAACATTTCGCACAATACTCATTGTCATGGCCAGGACCCTACTTCCCGCCATTGGCCCTTGGGCCAAAATAGAGCGTTTCGCTGAGGGTCCGGATAACGGAGTATGCCTGCGGGTATGTTCGAGCAATATTCTGGTCTCCGAAGGAAGGACCACGAGTGGCTGGGGTCAGGTCTTGTATTGCAACATGCCCTACTTTCTCGCCAACCGACTCACCGTCGCGTAGTGCAGTCCGAAATGACCACCGATCTCCTTGAGCGTGAAGTTCCCGGACTGGTACGCGGCGCGGATGGCGCTGTCGCGGTCGGGCGCGTCGGCGGCGATCCTGGCCAGACTTTGCAGCCGGCGTTGTCGCTTGGGCACTTCGGTTCCGGCCTTCCCGGCTCTGGCGATGGACTTCTCGACGAAGGCTTCGCTACCGAGGAACACCTGGTTGGTCACCTGTTCGGTCGGATCGTCGGCGTCCACGCCTTGCGCGACAAAACGCGAAAAGGCCCGCCGCGCCACGCCGCGATCCGTCGAGAACAAGTCCAGCACCGCATCGACCGGCAGCGCCGGTGGCGCCGCCGCCTTGCCCATCACACCCCGATAACTGCTCCAGGGCCACTCGCCCGCGCTCGACACCATCCCGGCCCGCACCGGGTTCAGCACGACGTAACGCAGCAGTTCGAGCAGATAGGCATCCTTGTCCACCAACACCGCCTTGAAGCGGCCCTGCAACACATGGCCGACGCGCTGGTGGCGGCGGTTGAACCGCTGCGTGTACACCCCGTTCAACTCGCGCATGCCACGGCTGAGCCCGCCTTTGCGCGTCTCGATCAGCAAGTGGTAGTGGTTGTCCATCAAGCAATACGCCCACACCCACCAATCG
>JBGSVG010000277.1:0-5471 GCA_041753095.1 Sphingorhabdus sp.
CCTGCGCCATGGCCGGTGCAAAAGCGAGCAACGCAGTAGCTGCTAGTAAAGACTTTAAATATGTACGCATGAAGATTCTCCCAGAATAGAGTTATGAAGAGTTGAACGATAAATTCCTGATTGTCAGCGATATTTTTTCCAAAACCAGACAATCAAGGCGATGAATGTGGTCATCAGATAAAGTGCGACACCATCAGGTGCCGGTAACATGCCGCCGCGCCACAGCAGCCACCAGACTGGGGCGACAAACCAGAACGCGTACATTCCCATCAAGGCGCCGCTTCGATATGCTTGCTCTTCTTGCTCATCTATCACGCGCTTGTGCCAATACCAGGACACCAACGGCAGCAGGGTACCAATTAAGATGGCAAGGGTGACTGCGACAATTGGGGATATGGGATCGCTGGAAAACATATTTGGGTTTTGGGTGCTGAGGTCACCCGAAATGACCAAAACAAGTCCGATCAGCCCGCCAGACACGGCGCATGCCGCCAGGATGCGGTTGTTTAATTTTTCTCGCCGCGTCATCTGTTCGCCGCTCGTGTTTAATTTCTGGGCATTGCGCCAGAAGACAAATGCAAGGCCACCGATGATGGCAATGAAGGTTGCCAGAGCCGATATCGCCATCACCGAGAGCGCACCGCCGCCATCGTCCTGATGCTCGGCCAGAAAACCCGTAATGGCCCCGGCGGTCATAACCATTCCCAAGCCGGCAAGCGTCATCCACAAGATGTGGCGACCGTTTGAGCCTTCTTCTTCAAGCTTCATTATTCGGGCCTCCATCAAATCCGTCATCGAAAATCTCCTCGATAGGCTGTCCGAACAGCCGTGAAATCTTGAACGCCAGCGGCAGCGACGGGTCGTATTTTCCCGTCTCGATTGCGTTCACCGCCTGGCGTGACACGTCGAGATGCTCGCCGAGTTCGGCCTGGCTCCAGTTGCGCATCGCGCGCAGCACTTTGAGCTGGTTCTTCATGTCAGGTGATACTGTCTTTGTGTCATGGACACCTTACTAATCCGACTCGTGGACAATGTCAATAAGACCTTACATAAAGATATGCGAGGCTGACAAAATGCTGCGAGCGCGTTCAGAACCTTGATTTAGCGCCGCTTCTCCGCCAAGGGCTGGCCATGTCTGGCACGCCGCTTAGCTTTCAGGACCTGATCCTCACGCTTCATGATTATTGGGGCAAGCAGGGCTGCGTGATTTTGCAGCCTTACGACATGCGCATGGGGGCAGGGACGTTCCATCCGGCAACCGCGCTGCGGTCGCTCGGGCCAGACCACTGGAACGCTGCTTATGTCCAGCCTTCACGGCGGCCCACCGACGGGCGTTACGGGGAAAACCCGAACCGGCTCCAGCATTATTACCAGTATCAAGTGATCATGAAGCCAAGCCCTGCGAACCTGCAGGAGCTGTATCTGGGGTCGCTCGACGCGATCGGCATCGACCCGCTGAAGCACGATATCCGCTTTGTCGAGGACGACTGGGAATCGCCCACGCTCGGCGCATGGGGGCTTGGCTGGGAAGTCTGGTGCGACGGGATGGAAGTGACGCAGTTCACTTATTTCCAACAGGTTGGCGGTTTTGACTGCAAACCGGTTGCGGGCGAATTGACGTACGGGCTGGAACGGCTGGCGATGTATATTCAGGGCGTCGACAGCGTATACGGCCTGAAGTTCAACAATCATGGCGTGTCCTACGGCGACGTATTCCTGAAAAACGAGCAGGAACATTCGAAATATAATTTCGAAATCGCCGACACCGCGCAATTGTTCAAAGGCTTTGAACATGCCGAGGCGGAGGCGAAGCGCTGTATCGAGGCGAATATTCCGCTGGCGGCTTATGACCAAGCGATTGAGGCGTCGCATTTGTTCAACCTGCTGCAGGCGCGCGGTGTGATTTCAGTGCAGGAGCGTGCCAGCTACATGGGCCGCGTGCGCGATCTCGCCAAAGGCAGCTGTCAGGCGTGGATGGAAAAGAACGGGTGGGCGGCGTGATGGCGCACAACCAAAATCCTCCCCGGAACGGGGAGGGGGACCGCGCGCAGCGTGGTGGAGGGGGGGCTCCGCCCTTGCAACGCCCTGTCGTTTACAACGCTCGCAAACTTCGCCGCGAAATGAGCTTGCCCGAAGTTTTACTGTGGGAGCAATTGCGTGCGGCTAAACAAGGCATGAAATTCCGGCGCCAGCACCCGATTGGTCCTTACATCGCTGATTTTTACTGTAACGCTGCCAAGCTTGTAATTGAAATTGATGGCGAAGCGCATGACCGAGGCGACCGTCCTGAACGTGATATTGTCCGGGATACGGCCATGCGAAATGGCGGATATAAAGTCCTTCGTATCGCTGCTTCAGCTGTGTTGACTGATATGGAAGCGGTAATACTGACAATCCGCGCTGCGGCTGAAAGCCCCCTCCACCGTGCAAGCACGGTCCCCCTCCCCGCAAGCGGGGAGGATTTGTTGTGACCGACTTCCTTTTAGAGCTGCGATCTGAAGAAATCCCTGCGCGGATGCAGGGGAAGGCTAAGGAGGATTTGGCTCGGCTGTTTGGCGACGCGCTCACAAAGGCTGGCCTCGCGGCTGAAAGCGTTGAAACCTTCGCCACCCCGCGCCGTCTGGCTTTGATCGCCAAGGGCTTGCCGCTGGCGACCGAAGCGGTGGCTGAGGAAACAAAAGGCCCGAAGGTCGGCGCGCCGCCGCAGGCGATGGAGGGTTTTCTCCGCAAGACGGGTCTGACGCAGGATCAGTTGGTTGAGCGCGATGGGGTGTATTTTGCGGTGGTCGAGAAGGCAGGCCGCAACACCGCCGATGTGCTTGCCGAAGCGATCCCCGCGATCATCCGCGCCTTCCCCTGGCCGAAATCGCAACGTTGGGGCACGGCTTCGGCAAGCACCGAAAGCCTGCGCTGGGTACGTCCATTGCAGGGCATCGTTGCTTTGCTCGGCGACGAAGTCGTACCGTGCGAAATCGATGGCATCGTCAGTGGTGCGGCCACGATGGGCCACCGGTTCCACCACAAAGGCCCGATCACCATCGGCAACGCAGGTGATTACATCGAGAAACTGCGTGCCTGCCATGTCATCGTCCATTTCAGCGAACGCTGCGCGATCATCCGCGACGGCGCGAACGCGGCGGCCGAGGCGGCGGGGCTGACCCTAGTCGAGGACGAAGGGTTGGTCGCGGAAAATGCCGGGCTGACCGAATGGCCGGTGCCGATGCTCGGACGTTTTGATCCCGCGTTTCTGGAAGTTCCGCAAGAAGTCATCCAGCTGACCGCGCGGGTGAACCAGAAATATTTTGTCTGCCATGATGCGAACGGCAAACTTGCCAATGCCTTTGTCTGCACCGCGAATATCGTCGCGAATGACGGCGGTGCGGCGATTGTCGCGGGTAATGAAAAGGTGCTCGCGGCGCGGTTGTCGGATGCGAAATTCTTCTGGGAGCAGGATCTGAAGGTCGCGCTCGACGAGCAGGCGAAGAAGCTGTCGCAGATTACTTTCCATGAGAAATTGGGTACAGTGGCCGACAAGGTGGAGCGCGTGGCGAAGCTGGCGCGCTGGCTGGTTGAAGAAGGCATCGTTAAAGGCGCAAGCGCCGACGACGCGGAACGCGCCGCGCGGTTGTGCAAGGCCGACCTCGTCACCGGCATGGTCGGCGAGTTCCCCGAATTGCAGGGCATCATGGCTGGCTACTATGCCCGCGCGCAGGGTGAGAGCGACGCCGTCGCCGACGCCATCCGCGACCATTACAAGCCCGTCGGGCAGGGCGACGATGTCCCCAATGCTCCGGTCACGGTGGCGGTGAGTTTGGCGGATAAGCTGGATACTTTATCTAGTTTCTTCCTTGCAGACCTTTTGCCGACAGGCTCGAAGGATCCATTTGCGCTGCGCCGAGCCGCCATAGGCGTAATAGAATTGCTATGTGCAAATGATGTTCGCACCCGACTTTATGAACCAGTTTCGCTCAGCATGGCGCGCGTTGCTGGTAAGGTGCGAGGCATAGAGCTGGCACGTAGTTTTGACGAACTCGTGAAGGCTAGAAATGCAACTGGCAATCCCATGTCATCCGAAGAATTTGAAGCTGCAAAAGCAGAAATGTCAGCTCGGGCTACCTCAGATGATGAAAAGCAAAAATTTGGACGGCGTGCTGATTTAGCAACTGGTAACTTAATCGACTTCTTCGCCGACCGTCTCAAAGTCCAACAACGCGAGGCTGGCGTGCGGCATGACCTGATCGACGCGGTGTTTGCGCTTGGCGGGGAGGATGACCTTGTCCGCCTGCTCGCGCGGGTGAAGGCTTTGCAGGCTTTTGTGGCGACGGATGAGGGCGTGAACCTTCTGGCCGGGTATAAGCGGGCGGCGAATATTCTTAAATCCTCCCCGGACCGGGGAGGTGGCGGCGGAGCCGACGGAGGGGGCTCTCCGTCTTCCACGTCGTCTGAGGCCGAGGGCCCCCTCCACCACCCTGCGGGCGGTCCCCCTCCCCGTGTCGGGGAGGAACTGACTTTGCTCACCGCGCTCGACACCGCCGAACCCAAGGCCGCGGCTGCTGTCGATGCCGAAGATTTCGAAGGCGCAATGGCGGCGCTCGCCAGTCTACGCGCGCCCATCGACGCTTTCTTCGAAGCCGTGATGGTCAACGACCCGGACCCCGCCAAACGCGCGTTCCGCCTGGGATTGCTTGCCCGCTTCCGTGACGCCGTTCACCGCGTGGCGGATTTCTCGAAAATCGAGGGCTAAGGCGCCTCAACGAAATTCGCGGCCATTGATCTCAATCAATGCAGCCATACCCGTAAGCGCGTCTGGGTGGTTACCTCTACAAAGGAACCCTCCATCATGGCCGTCATGCACCGCATCCGCATTTTTCATGCCTTCCTCGCGCTTACCGTTCTCGCCGCCTATTTTTCCGCAGAGATGGGCCTCATCCACGCATGGCTCGGCTATGGCGTCGCTGGGTTCATTCTGTTTCGGCTAATCTGGGCGCTGAGCGGCGTGCCGCAATTGGGGCTGGAACGCTTCTATCCCTCGTTCAAGGATCTGCATTTGAAAGGCATGGCGACCAATCCCGTGATCAGCCGCGTGTTGCTGGCCGGAATCGCCATTTCGGTCATCGGCGCGACCGCGACCGGCGTGATGATGGACAATGGCCGCGCGCTGCAGCCGACTTCGCTCAGCTCGTTTTCCTTCTCGGGCGAAAATGAAAGCGAGGAACGCGAAGGGGGCGAAGGCGAGGATGAATCGGGCGAAGCCTATGAAGAAGCGCACGAGTTGCTGGCCAATCTGGCGCTGGCATTTGTCATCATGCACGTACTCTATTTGCTCGCGTTCAAACGCCCGCTGGCGCGCTTCATGCTATTTACCAAT
The DNA here is from genome assembly GCA_041753095.1 of Sphingorhabdus sp. Lineage (GTDB taxonomy): Bacteria > Pseudomonadota > Alphaproteobacteria > Sphingomonadales > Sphingomonadaceae > Sphingorhabdus_B. The sequence goes on from JBGSVG010000277.1 coordinate 5,369, forward strand.
AAATCCGGCAAATAAAAGCCTTCCATACTTGACTCCAATGCGCTGCACTGCACAACGGCGGGCAAGCAATAAAGCCAAGTAAAAGGAATGGCTGCGGGATGAC
>JBGSVG010000278.1:0-3073 GCA_041753095.1 Sphingorhabdus sp.
GGAATATGCCCAATCGAGGAAAGCTTTAGTCGGCCACCAGATGGCCCTTTTGACCATAATCGGTTTTTGGGCGTTCTATGCGTTGATCCTGTCATTGCGGGCCGCGCTGTTGGACTTTCCAGCACAGGCCGTTCTGTTCGAGCGCAGATTGATGGTTGCGGTTGTCGGCGTATTCGTCACGTGGATCTTGTATATGGGCCTTAGACTGGCGGACCGCCGTTCATTGGGGTTCCGGGTGAGCGCCGCATTTATCGCCGCCATTCCCTGCGCGATGCTTTTGGCATCGGCAAATTTTTATATATTCAACCTTTATGATCCAATCAGTTTATTCAAAGATCCCAATGTCGGCAAAACCGTTGAGGATTTGAAGGATCGACTGGGATTATCGTTCTGGCAGGAAATTGCCGATATCTCGGTGACCCATTATTTTTTCCTGATAGCGTGGGGGTCACTGTATGTGGCCATCGGTTATGCTCGAGAGGTGCGTGAAGCCGAACGGAAAACATCTCGCTTTGCCCAAGCCGCGCAAGATGCAGAGCTTCGTTCGCTTCGTTATCAGGTGAATCCACACTTTCTATTCAATACGTTGAACTCGCTTTCCAGCTTGGTAATCACTGGCAAACCTGCCGAAGCAGAAGCGATGATCCAGAACCTCTCCAACTTCTACCGCACCAGCCTTTCATCAGACCCGCTAGAGGATGTTACCATTGAAGAGGAAGTCGATCTTCAGCGCCTCTATTTGGAGATTGAGGGGATACGTTATCCCAAAAGACTGCGCACGAAGATTGACGTGCCTTATGAGTTAATGAACCAGCACGTTCCTGCTCTCATTCTTCAACCTCTTGTGGAGAATGCGATCAAATATGGCGTGTCGCGCGCTACACGTCCGGTTACGATCACCATCAAAGCCCAAAACGACGGCGAAAATATGATACTCAGCGTATCAGACGATGGAGAGGTTATGGATCAGGATCATGTTGGCGGTAGCGGCATTGGACTTGCTAACGTCAGAGACCGGCTGGAAGCGCGATATAGGTCAGCCGCACGTCTCGATACCCAAGTCACAGACAGCGGCGGATTTACCGCGATACTGACGCTGCCGCTGAGCCATAGGATCAAATCATGAAACGGCTCCAAACGATGATCGTCGATGATGAGCCACTGGCCATTGAACGCCTGGAAATTTTGTGCGGCGACCATCCGATTATAGAAATTGTCGGAACAGCGAACGACGGCGTCGCGGCACTGCGTCTGGCGCAGCAATTAACCCCAGACCTGATTTTTCTCGATATCGGGATGCCAAAGATGGACGGTATCAACGCTGCCCGCGCGTTGGGGCTGATGGATAAAAAGCCGGCTATCGTGCTGGTGACCGCATATGACAATTTTGCTGTCGAGGCATTCGACCTCGATGTTATCGACTATGTTCTAAAGCCAGTGTCAAGCGAGCGACTGGGTCGCGCGATAGCGCGCACGTCGGCTAGCAAAGATGCCCCAACGACCAATCTGACCAATGAGGAAATCAGTGGTGATTATGCGAGTGAATTCTGGGTATCCCACCGCGCCGAACTCATCCGAATTGCGGCGATTGATATCGAACGGATCGAAGCAGAACGCGACTATATGCGGCTGCACACTGCTGGACGCAGCTATTTATTGCATCAGACCATTTCGGCCTTGGAGCAGCGACTGAACCCTGAACAATTTCAACGTATCCACCGCAGCCATATTGTCCGGCGCGATCTTATTACCGGATTGCGCCATGAAGGCGGCGGGGTGTGGCATGCCCTACTGGGTGACGATCTTTCGATGCGGATCGGGCGCAAATATTTAGCCGATGTGAAGGCGCTTGCGGGCAAATAAAAGGCCCCGGCAATTTCTTGCCAGTGCCCATTATTTCGTTTGAAAGAAAATCAGTTGCCGACGATTGCCTTGTCTTCGCGAGCGGCAAATTTGCGATTCTCCATATAAGCGGCAATTGCCTGCTCAGCCTTCGGCATGGCGCGCGCAATTGCATTTTTTTCGCAATTATACTGGTCCATGCGTTCGTTAAGCGTAAACGCACGCGGGCTTCCGCAGACCTGCTTGACAGCAAATTTGACGCGGGTCTTCAGTCGCTCCTGACCTTTAGCGGTAGATAGATCGAGATCTGCATGCCCGACTTCTTTGGTCTTCCAATCCGCCATAGCAGGAGATGATATAGCCAGCGCAGAAGCAGCCAGCAGCGATAGTGTAAACAGCTTGGGGGTCGCCATTTTGAACATCCTTTGTATTTCACGGCCGCAGCTTTTCACCGTCGACCGATGGGAGAGGGTTGCAGGACGGACCGACATCTGTAGCTGGGGAGCATATTTGCGGACCCGACCTGCGCACAAACATCTACCCGCACTGTGTTGCCCGCGCATTACACTTTCGATTAAATGCAAAGACAGTCGACATTTCGACGAATGGCGCGACCAACGAACAATCTTGTTCGACCAATGGCTAATATAGCAATTTTATTACAACGCGTCAGATAAGTCCAGCAAGAGGGCTCGAAGGATCAGCGTACATTCGGCGCCCCATACGTCCGGCAAGATATGCCATCCGCCCCGACTCGACGGCGAGCTTCATCGCCGTTGCCATCCCGACCGGATTTTTGGCTTCGGCGATTGCAGTGTTCATCAATACGCCGTCGCAGCCCAATTCCATTGCTACAGCAGCATCGGACGCAGTGCCAACGCCAGCATCGACCAGAACTGGCACCTTGGCACCTTCGACAATGAGCCGAATCGTTACGCGGTTCTGAATTCCGAGACCCGAGCCGATTGGCGCACCGAGTGGCATCACCGCAACCGCGCCTGCCTCTTCAAGTTGCTTGGCGGCAATCGGATCATCGACGCAGTAGACCATCGGCAAGAACCCTTCCTTCGCCAGTACCTCAGTTGCCTTCAGCGTCTCCCGCATATCGGGATAAAGTGTTTTAGCTTCACCTAGGACCTCAAGTTTCACGAGATCCCAGCCGCCCGCCTCGCGCGCCAGCCGCAGCGTTCGAACCGCGCTATCGGCGTCGAAGCAACCGGCGGTGTTGGGC
>JBGSVG010000279.1:0-3873 GCA_041753095.1 Sphingorhabdus sp.
AGCAATAAAGGCAAGGTAAGGCGCGGGAATGCACGCATGATGCTGGCTCCTGTATCTTTCATAAGCAAACGGTGCGTCTGCTGATGTACAAAAGCTAGTCGTAAAGGTGGTTAACCAGGCTGCCGAGTCGCATTTACCCTGATTGGTGCAGGCTTTTGTATCAGCGCGGGACACGCCCGCGCCGAGAATTAACGCCAAAGCCTATTTTACAACGCCACGATAGCTGATGGTACGTTTTGCACCTGGCGCAATGGCGTCGACAAACACCCAACGGACATGCGTGACATCTTCAGCCGTCGCCAATCGCTCGACCTGCGCCGTGCCCGAAGCGTCTTTGGTTTTAACCTTTAGCGCGGGGAGCTTGCCCCAGTTCGCGCCGCCATCGACAGAGACCTCTGCCCAGTCCTCGGCTACCGACGTAAACTGCACCGCGCCGGGCATTGGATTGGTGGCGCGAAAGCCAGCGGCAGGCACTGCCCCGGTGTTGGTGACTTCCAGAGTGAAAATCACTTTATCGCCCGGAACGACCGCCACATCTTTCGGCGTATAGAGCGTGACCTTTTCCTTGCCGGCCGCGTCCGTCTCGGCGCGCTCGATTTTGACGTCGCTGGTCAATGTCACCGGCGACTGAGGCGCCGCTTGGGCATGAACAGCCGTAGGCATCGGTTGGACACCCGAAAGAATTGCGGTGGTGAGTGCCAACGCGCCGCAGATTTTTGAAAAATATAACTTCATTCGTTTATCCATTACCTTGGCTATAATAAGTCTACCGGATCGCGGTTTATTATGACGTCAGGATGGTTAACAGCTCGTGAAAATTTTGGCCATGGGTCGATGACCCGCACAGCGAACACGGTCAGCCCCTCCAGCATGGAAATAGTCGATCTCATTGATTCTACCGGTCACTTGACCTTGCGCGTCATACCCCGCGCGAGAACGCAAAAGGTAGCGATCGAAAACGGCAGTTTGAAAATCTGGGTGCGGATGGCGCCCGAAGACGGCAAGGCCAACAATGCGGTTATAGCATTGCTCGCCGGGATTCTCGATCTACCGAAAGCCAGCATTAACATTGTCCAGGGACAAACCAGCCGCAATAAAAAGGTGCACGTAACTTTGCGCTGAATACAGCAACGTCGCGGCAGTTAGCATTTATTAGCGTTATGGTAACCAAGGCAATTTATATTCTCTTTCCCATGAAGCCGACGCTATCAACATTGAACGACGCGAACTGACGATGGCCGTGTCCCGACTCTTCAGGGGTTTTCCCGGTACCGCGTCAGGCGATAGCGACTATGGCGCTGTGCATGTTATTACCTCCAGCGACCAAAACCGCCGTCTCGAGCTGCTTGATGACTATGAACAGGCAGGTATCGGCTGGCTGTGGGCTACAGATGATCAGGCGCGGCTGATTTATATTTCGGAGAACGCAGCAGCGAAACTGAATCGCCCTATCAAGGAATTGCTCGCGCAGCCGCTGACGGCTTTGTTTGAAACCGACTGCGACAACCCCGGTGAACGGTCCGACCGGCCGCTCAATTTCCAGCTGACCGCGCGTAACAAGATTGTAGATCAAACCGTCCGCTTTGCGCTGGGTCAGCCGCAGGATGAAGGACGACACACATGGTGGTCGATTTCCGGCCATCCCAAATTCGACAAATCCGGAAATTTTCAGGGCTATCGGGGTAGCGCCAAGGACATCACGGTCGAATATGAGCGCAAGCTGATCGATTCGCGATTGGCCGAATTTGACTCGCTCACCGGCCTTGCCAACCGCCATCGGATGGACAAAAGGCTCGACTGCATCCTTTCCGCGTACAAAGCCGCCAAACGTTGCTGCACGCTGATGATGCTTGACCTCGACCGGTTCAAGCATGTCAACGATACGCTTGGCCATCAGGCGGGCGATGAGCTGCTGCGGCAAGTGGCGCGTCGGCTTGAACGCGTCGTCGGCAGTCGCGGCGAAATCGGACGGCTGGGCGGCGACGAATTCCAGATCATTCTGCCCGATCTCGACGACCGCGGTAAATTGGGTGAGCTTTCCAACAAGATTATCCAGATATTGTCGCAACCATACACCATCGACGACAAGCGTGCGACCATCGGGACCTCGGTAGGGATTGCGATCTCACCTTATGACGGCATCGAAAAGCTCGACCTCGTCCACAATGCCGATCTCGCGCTCTACGCCGCCAAAAACGGCGGACGCGGCCAGTTCCGCTTCTATTCCGCCGACTTGAAGGATGAGGCCGAAGAGCGCCGCCTGCTCGAAGAAGGTCTGCGGGAGGCGCTGGCGGGCGAGCAGCTGGAGCTGCATTATCAGCCGGTCGTCCGTACCGAAGACAATATGGTGGTGACGTTCGAAGCGCTGATGCGCTGGGAACATTCCGAACGCGGCAATATCAGCCCGGACGTGTTTGTCCCGATTGCCGAGGAATCGGATCTCATTAACGAACTCGGCGCATGGGCACTCAACCGCGCGTGTCAGGACGCAATGGCTTGGCCAAAATCAGTGCGTGTCGCGGTGAATGTCTCTGCCGCGCAATTTGCCCATTCCGACCTTATCGACATCGTTACCCACGCGCTCGAAACGTCCGGCCTCGAAGCCAACCGGCTTGAGCTTGAACTCACCGAAAGCGTGTTCATGGGTGATGGCGAGACCATCGACGACATCTTCCGCGCGCTGAAACATCTCGGCGTCCGCCTTGCGTTGGACGATTTCGGCACGGGCTATTCCTCGTTAAGCTATCTGCGCTCGGCCCCGTTCGACAAGATCAAGGTCGACCGCACCTTTGTCGACAGCTGCACGCAGAAAGATCATAATAGCGCCAAGATCATCGCCGCGATCATCGGCCTGTCCGACGCATTGGGCATGGAAACCACGGTCGAAGGCGTCGAGGCTTTCGACCAGCTTGAAGTCGTCAAATCCAAGGGTGCGCGCTTCATTCAGGGTTGGATTTATTCCAAGGCGCTGACCCAGGAAACTGTTATCGACCGGATGAAATCGGGCGAGTTGCGCATTGAGCCCGACGGCCCCGAACGCCACCGCCCCGAACGCCGCTCGGTTTTCCGCCGGATCGGCGTCATCCACGATGACCACCGTTATGAAGCGCTGATGCGCAACCTGTCAAAGACCGGCGCGCTCATCGATGGCCTGCTGGGCGTGCCAGAGGGCACCGGGCTGGTGCTCGACCTCGGCGGCGGCCAGCTCGTGGTCTGCACCGTTACCCGCGTGCAGGACGCGATGATCGCGGTCGAGTTCGAAACGCCATTGGTTAGCGACGGCGCCGGCGGCCTGTGCACCCGCCACCGCGTATCGCCCTACATACTCGCCAGCGTGACGCAGCTCGTCGATGCACCGCGCGGCAAACCTCTGTTCATGCAGGTCGCCGCCGTCACCACCCATAATGCGATGGATTTCGCGGACTAAGGCGGGGCGCCTAATCATTCCAAAGCTCCGCATTTAACCCATATGGCGTTTTGTAGGAAAGCTATTATTCCTATTTGGAAGCAGAACTATCTTTGGGTTCCGTCATCATCATCGCCTTGCAGCCGTCGTCCGGCATCGCGCCGCATCAACCCCAGATTGCCGGTGCCAAGCAACTGCAGCGTTTCTGCGCGCACTTTGTTCGTGTCCGATATTTCCTTTATCTGCGTCAGCACGGCGGAAAATTGTGCATCATATTGCGCTTGAGAAATGTCGTTGTTGGCACGCGCCTCGCATAGCCTGAACAGAGCTTCACGCGCGAGCAGCACGACATTGTCGCGCCCGGCCAGCGCCAACGCGGTGGCATTCAACGCCAGGTCGACCTCTGCCTCCGGTCCCTCTGGTTTCTTGACCGACCCCTTGAACGAATTTGTGAATGAATAAGCGGT
>JBGSVG010000280.1:0-7439 GCA_041753095.1 Sphingorhabdus sp.
CCGGGGGGATGGTGATCATCAGCATGATGAGGAGAACGAGCATGACGTCGATCAACGGCGTCGTGTTCATTTCCATCATCGGCTGGCCATCATCTTTACCGCCACTCATTGCCATGATGATTGCTCCTTAAATTACTTACTGCACGTTCGCGTTTTCGAACGGCGATGAAATGAAGCCAACACGTGCAAATCCGGCCATCTGCATGGTGTAAATTGCACCACCGATGCACCGATAGGGTGTGTTGATATCACCACGAATATGCGCCTCTGGCAGCATGTCAGGTTCAATCTGACCAGCCGCAGCAGCAGCTTCGCCGCCCAGCTTTTCAAATTCGGCCTTCAAATGCTTTGCCGCACGATCAACCAATTCGGTTGAGTCGACCGGCGTGACATTCCAGTAAATCCGGCATTCGCCATTAGGGTTTGCACCTTCATAGGCTGGATCACCTGGATCTCGACCGGCTGCGTCGGTTGTCGTAACCGAGAGCAACACGTTTTCACGCTTTGCCTTGGTTGGTTCAAACTTGACAATCGGAATGTCCATTTTCACCGTTTGAATGGCGACCGGAATTGCGATGAGGAACACGATGAGGAGCACCAGCATGACGTCCACAAGGGGAGTCGTGTTGATGTCAGACATTGGCGTATCATTGCCGCCGCCTCCTGAACTGATTGCCATTGGCCAATCCTCTCTAACTAAATTGGGTCAAAATCGAGAGCCGGATAAATCCGGCGAGGGGGCCGCATCGTAGGATGCAGCCCAATCACCCAATCTTACTTCTTCAGCGGTGCTGGCGCAGGCTTACCGACTTGAGCAGGTGCAGTAACTACAGGCTTCACGCGACCGCCTGAAGAGATGTAGCCAAGCACGTCGTTCGAGAATGTAGCCAAGCTACGCGCGATTGTCTTGTTACGGGCCTGAAGCCAGTTGTACGCAAGCACGGCAGGAACAGCAACGAACAGACCAATTGCGGTCATGATCAGTGCTTCACCGACCGGACCAGCAATCTTACCAATGTCGGCCTGGCCAGCGATACCGATTTTAATCAGTGCCGAGTAAATGCCGATAACCGTTCCGAGAAGGCCAACGAAAGGAGCAGTAGCACCCACAGTTGCAAGGAACGGCAAGCCGCCTGCAAGCTTGTTATTGATGGACTCTTCCGAACGCGCCATCGCGCCGTGCAGCCAATCATGTGCTTCAACCGGATCGGTCAAGAGGCCGTGCTGCTTTTGTGCTTCAATGCCGTCGTCAACAACCTGACGATATGCGCTGTTCTTATCGAGCTTCGCTGCGCCTTCTTCAAGCGTATTGGCGCGCCAGAATTGCGCACGAACCTGCTTATACTGGTTCATAACCTTCTGCTGTTCGAACAATTTGGTGAACATGATGTAGAAAGAGAAGACCGACATGATAACCATGACGATGAAGATCGACCATGAAATCGGGCCACCTTCATTCAGAGCTGGGATCAGACCGAATTGTGCGGCCACATCTGGGTTTGCGGCGGGAGCCGCGGTCAGGAACAAAATCGACATTTTAACTACCTCTCAGAAAAATTTAACTCGTCTGCAAAACAGGCCCGGCGCGAAGGCTCCCCCTTACCGGACCATAGAAAATTACTTCGGTATCTGCCAACGTACACGGTTGGAATAACTGCCCTGAACTGGCTGGCCGTTCTGCAACGCCGGAGCAAAACGCGCACGGCGCTTGACGTTAGTGCAGGTTGCCGCGTCGAGATCGGGATGACCGCTGGATGACGTGATCTGACAATCAATAACGCGGCCGTCAGTACCGACCGTCACCCGGAACCCAGTCGTACCTTCGCGTTCTTGCTGCAATGCACGTGACGGATAGTCGTTGGTATTGGCCCAGTTGCCTGGATTACCCTTTGGCTGCGCTCCAGAAGTCGGTCCGGCTGGCGGAGGTGGAGGCGGTGCAGGCGGAGCAGGCGGAGCAGCAGTTGGAACCAGGGCCGGCGGCGGCGGAATGGTTTCCTGTGTCCGTACCGTCGGCGGTGGCGTAACCGTACGAACCAATGGCGGCGGCGAAACGACCGGCGGCTCAATCTGCTTTTCAGGCTCTGGTGGCGGCTCTTCCTCTTCGGGAGGCTCTTCTTCCTTCACATCTACAACGGTCATTTTTTCCTTGATCGACACGACCGCATCATAAGCAAGGCCGGTCACCAAGGCATAGCCGAGGAAAACGTGAAGAAGGATAACAATGATGATCGAAACCAACCGGTTCGTACTCATCCCATCTTGATCAGCATAGGCCATGCGGAAACAGCTCTCCTCACTTCAAAACAAAAAAGTTTAATCCGCCCGCATGTTTTGCAAATGCGACCGAAATATCCCCGCGATATCGAAATATTATATTTTCTTAACTTCGATTCATCGGAGCTTTAGCTAAGCCCATCCGGCCTAGCAATCCGGATTCTGCGATTCATCCGCAATTCATGTATAGCGATTGCATATGGGACGGAACAGATATGGACCAAAACTGCGGCTGTTGGAGTCGTACAGAGAAGGATCGGGAATGCGCATGCGTAATCTGCAATTTGGTTTTGCGGTGATATTGCTGGGATTTAGCACCACTGGTAGCGCTCAGACGCTCCCGTCATTGTCGCCTTCGCTTGCCGTACAAGCGGATTCCGCCAGCTACGCCGATATTGCAGATTTGGTCGTCATATCGCCGTTAATCATCGATACAAAGGTTCGAAGCGCACAGAAAGTTACGCCGGAACAAGCGATAGGCGTACCTGCAAACTTGCAGCGGATGCTGATCGAAGCGGACGTGTTGGCGTTGATTCGCGGGCAAGGCGGCGTGACGCCCCGGGTACGTTTCCTGCTCGATGTGCCAAAAGATCCGAAGGGCAAGCTTCCCAAGTTGAAAAAGCAGCGTCTTTTTCTTTTGGGAAGCACGGTAACGGGCCGTCCAGGCGAGATACGGCTATCGAGACCGAATGCACTTATCCAGTGGAGCACGGCCAATGATGCTTTGGTGCGGTCCATTACCAAGGAAGCAGTGCAAATCGATGCCCCTCAGCGCATAACTGGCATCACAAGTGCCTTTCACAGCGCAGGCACTGTGCTTGGCGAGGGCGAAACGCAAATTTTCCTTAAGACTGAAAAAGATCAACCGCTGTCGCTTTCGATTTTAAGCCGACCGGGTCAGGACAAGCGATGGGCAGTTTCAACGGCAGAAGTCATCGATGAATCGGCCTCTGCGCCAGTAAAATTCACCTTATTATGGTATCGCTTGGCATGCGGCCTGCCCCGCTCGCTTTCCTCAGAACTCGTCGAGGCAGCGGACAGCGATAATGCTGCAAGGGCGCAAGCGGATTATAAATTTGTTCAAGACTCGCTCGGTCCTTGCGGCCGGAAACGTTAAGGTGCTGAATAAATGGGTGCTGCCTCGGCAAGTACCAATGTAAACCAGTCATTAGCATCGCTAAAGTCTGCGACTGGAGTCCAGCAACCGGCGCGTAATAATAGCCGCAGGCCACGAAGGTCATATTTGTGGCTGTTTTCTGTATGGACGCTTTCCCCAGCGCTCATCGAGAAAACTTCGGCAGACACCGAAAATGTAATATCTTTTATCGCGCGTAGGTGCATCTCGATACGCGATTGCATGTCGTTCCACCGAACATCGTGAACGAATGCGTCAACGGGAATATCCCCCTCAAGCTCGCCGTTTATCCTGTGCAGCAGATTAAGATTGAACGCTGCCGTTACGCCGGCGGCGTCGTCATATGCCGGAATGAGAATGTCAGCTGATTTGATCCGGTCGAACCCGATTAAAAGTTTCGAGCCTTCTTCCAGCGTATCGCGCATGTGCCGCAACAGGTTAACACTACTGCGCGGCACGAAATTCCCAATGGTCGATCCGGGGAAGAAACCCAGACGCGACGCACCGCCTAATGCTGGTAATTTCATCGGCTCCGTAAAGTCTGCCTCAATCGGAATCACATCGAGCGCGGGAAAGCTGGACTGCAATATCTCCGCTGAACTGCGAAGATAATCGCCGGAGATATCGATTGGAACGTAAGCGGACGGCGATATTGCCGCCAATAGCAACGGCGTCTTGGTCGCGCTGCCCGCTCCGAATTCGATGACCGCAGCGCCCGGCCTGACTTGCGAAGCTATGTCGGAACGGCACTGTTCCAAAAGTGCTGTTTCCGTTCGCGTCGGATAATATTCAGGCAGCCGCGTAATTTCGTCGAACAATTCCGAGCCGCGCTCGTCGTAAAACCATCGCGCAGGAATTGCGCGGCGTGGCCCCCGCAGACCGGCCAGCACATCGGCACGGAACTGCGGGTCGGCCTGAATCTGAAAATCGGCCTCAGACATCTTTGGCCAGTCGCAGTCCAGTAAACTGCCAGCGCTGATGCGGGTAAAAGAAATTGCGATAGCTTGCGCGTATGTGCCCGCGCGGGGTGGCGCAGCTTCCGCCACGCAACACGAACTGACCACTCATGAACTTGCCATTATATTCACCCACTGCGCCATCTGCAGCGCGAAAGCCTGGATAGGGTCTGTAGGCGCTGCCGGTCCATTGCCAGACGTTGCCGAACATCGCGCTGGCGTCCAAAGCGGAGGGCCGAACGGCCCCCGGGCGTTCGAGTTGATTGCCTTCATCGGCATCGCCGGAGGCGGCTACTACCTCCCATTCCGCCTCGGTTGGTAGCCTTGCACCTGCCCAGCTGGCATATGCATCGGCCTCATACAGGCTGATATGCGTGACCGGAGCAGCAGGATCGATTGCGCGCAGGCCATCCAATCCAAAGCCAAGCCATTGGCCGTCGCCATCTTGCTGCCAGTAAAGCGGCGAAGCTATGCCTTCGCGTTGAATCCACGCCCAGCCGTCGGACAACCAGTGTCGTGGATCGCTATAACCCCCATCATCCATAAATTGCATCCATTCGACATTGGTCACTGTTCGGTCGGCCAAGGCAAAAGGTTGCAACAAAACGTCATGGCGCGGGCCTTCGCAGTCAAAGGCGAAGCTCTCGGCATTATGGCCGATAGATTGGATACCAGATGGGCCCTCGATCCACCCAACTGGCGGGATTTCCGAGTCCGACACAGAACGCAAAGCCGGTTGGGGCCAATAAGCGGGATAAGTCGGATTGCACGAAAACAGGTGAAGAATATCGGTCAGAAGCAATTCCTGATGCTGCTGCTCATGGTGTATACCAAGCTCAATCAACTGCAATGCGGCGTCAGGCAGATTGTTCCAGTGGCTGTCAATGGCGGCATCAACATGCGCGCGATATTGGATGATTTGCGCCAGCGACGGGCGGGTAATCAGTCCGCGTGCGTTGCGCGAATGGCGCGCGCCCTCAGCTTCATAATAACTGTTGAATAGATAAGCGAAATTATCATCGAAGGCCCGGTATCCCGCGACATGATCGCGCAAGATAAAAGTTTCGAGGAACCAGCTCACATGCGCCAGATGCCATTTGGTCGGCGATGCGTCTTGCATTGATTGAACGGTTGCATCTGCGTCGGAAAGCGGTGCTGCCAAATCAACCGTGAGCTTACGCGTAGCGAAAAACCGGCTTTTCAGACCCGCGCTCACCGCGAGCCGCCCGGTACCCATAATATATCGCCACCCCTGCTGGCATTGATGAGGCGGCACAGCACAAAAAGATAATCCGACAGCCGGTTGATATAATGAAGCGCATGTGGATTAATCGAGACTTCCAGCGACGCAGCGACCAATGCGCGCTCGGCTCGGCGCGATATCACCCGTGCCATATGCATATGGGCTGCGGCAAGACTTCCACCCGGCAGGATGAAGCTGGTGAGCGGGGGCAATTGATCATTGGCTTTATCAATAGCCGCCTCGAGCCAATCGATTTGAGAGGCCACTATTCGCAACTCCATCGGCGAGGGCTCAAAACTCTCGCCCGGTGTCGCGATATCCGCTCCCAAATCGAACAGGTCGTTCTGGATACGGCGCAACTTGGTAACAAGCGGCGTATCGCCCTCGTCTGCTGCCAGCGCCTGAATAGCAACGCCCAACGCGCTATTGGTCTCATCGACCTCGCCTATTGCATGCAAGCGGGCATCCGTTTTTGACACACGCGATCCATCGACCAGCCTGGTTGTGCCGTCATCGCCCGTGCGCGTGTAAATTTTGTTCAGCTTGACCATGAAGCGACCCCGCTCGGCTTATTGCGAACCGGCGACCACCAGCAGGATAACAATCAGAAAAACCGTAATCGCTTGCCACTTCACGCGGGCGAACATCATGTTGTTTTGTACGGTGAGCGATTTTGGCAGACCGTTTTCATCAACATCAGCGGGACGCAAATTGGCAAAAGCGTGCAGACCGCGGATGAGCGCGAAGGCGACGGCGCCAGCGGCACCAATGATGAGGAGGACTAATAATATGGTCATCGGGAGAATGTCCTTGCGCGGGGCCCATACCCCGTTCGCCACATTTAGGCGTCGGACAGCGAGATTCCAAGCGGAAGGATGCCTTGACGCAAATTATCAATAAGTTCGTGACCATCGTCCCCCGCAATGCGGCGCGCGCAAAGCGCGGGAGAGGATTTACTTTTCGCCAGTTTTTCACCCCCGGCATCGAGCAGCAACGGATGGTGCCAGTAAACCGGCTCGGGCAAATCCAGCAGCGCCTGCAGCAAACGGTGGATCGCGGTATAGGCAAACAAGTCCTTTCCCCGTACCACATGGCTGATCCCGTCAGCCGCATCATCCACCGTCGCAGCAAGGTGATAAGACGCAGGCGCGTCCTTTCGCCACAGCACCACGTCGCCAAACAGCATTGGATCGGCGAACTGCCCGCCCGCCGCCAGGTCTGTCCATCGCAGCGGGCCAACCAGCGAAACCGCTTTGGCCATATCGATGCGCCAGCAGTGCGGTACATCCTCACCGATATTCCGGTCGCGACAGGTACCGGGATAATGGGGACCGTCAGGGCCATGGGCGACCGGAGCCAGTTTCAACGCCGCCGCTATGTCGCCGCGGGTGCAACTGCACCGATATAGCAAGCCCATGGCTTTCAGTTTCTCAACTGCATCGGTGTAGCGCACGACGTTAGATGACTGATACTGCACTGCTCCGTCGGGACGCAGGCCAAGCCAGTCCATATCGGCTAACACCGTATCGATATGCTCCTGCCTACTCCGCGTGCCGTCAATATCCTCAATTCGCAACTGGAAGCTGCCGCCGAACGCATGCGCAAAATCATGCGCGCAAAGTGCCGAAAAGGCATGCCCCAGATGAAGCTGTCCATTGGGGCTCGGCGCAAACCGCGTAACGACTCTCCCACCGGGCGTCGGCAGCTCGGGCAAATATTGTTGCAAGAAATCCATTATCGACAAAAATACCATATTCAGTGTGTTTGCCCCCTTGACGTCACAATATGTGCAAATAGGTTGGCATATGTCAAAATGCTGTAACGCTCATAA
>JBGSVG010000281.1:0-1779 GCA_041753095.1 Sphingorhabdus sp.
GCCGACATTTCACCTATCTTCAAAGCCAATGGCTCGGTCAGCGGTGACACGCCTGCGTATAATGCCCATGTCGCAAATAAATTTGCTGACTGGCAGCTGCGTATCGATGGAATGGTCCGCAATCCGTTGTCGCTTGACCTGGCGCAGTTGATGAAAATGCCGTCGCGCGAGCAGATTACCCGGCATGACTGCGTCGAAGGATGGAGTGCAATCGGCAAATGGCGCGGTACGCCGCTCGGGATGTTGCTCAAACAGGCAGGCTTATCGACCAAGGCACGTTACATCGTCTTCCATTGCGCCGACCAATGGGGACCCGGTGTGCCTTATTATGAATCGGTCGACCTGATCGATGCTTTTCATCCGCAAACCATCTTGGCGTGGAGTATGAATGACGGTGTTCTGCCAGTTCGTCACGGCGCTCCGCTGCGGCTACGCGTCGAACGACAATTGGGCTATAAACAAGCCAAATATGTGATGCGGGTCGAGGCGACCGATGACCTCAAAAAATTCTACGGCGGCAATGGCGGCTATTGGGAGGACGCGCACGACTATGACTGGTATGCCGGAATCTAGTCTTGCGATTTGATGGGGTTGGTGGTCAAAGCCTTGGCAACAGTTCAAGGAGAAGTCCCCAATGAAGACCCGCGCTGCCGTTGCGTTTGAAGCGAAGAAGCCGCTTGAGATTGTCGAGCTTGATCTGGAGGGGCCAAAGGCGGGAGAAGTGCTGGTCGAGATCATGGCAACGGGAATTTGTCACACCGATGCGTATACGCTGGATGGTTTCGACAGCGAAGGGATTTTCCCTAGCATACTCGGCCATGAGGGTGCAGGGATTGTGCGTGAGATTGGCGCTGGCGTGACTTCGGTCAAACCGGGCGATCATGTAATCCCGCTCTACACGCCGGAATGTCGCCAGTGTAAAAGCTGTCTGTCGGGCAAGACCAATTTGTGCACCGCGATCCGCGCAACTCAGGGCAAAGGACTGATGCCCGATGGAACGAGCCGCTTCAGCTACAAGGGCCAGACTATATTCCATTATATGGGTTGTTCGACCTTTTCGAACTTCACCGTGCTGCCTGAAATCGCTGTCGCCAAAATCCGTGAAGACGCTCCGTTCCAGTCGAGCTGTTACATTGGCTGCGGCGTGACAACGGGTGTCGGCGCGGTAGTCAATACCGCCAAGGTACAGGTCGGCGATAATGTTGTCGTCTTTGGGCTAGGCGGGATTGGCCTCAACGTTATCCAAGGCGCTAGGCTGGCGGGTGCGGGCAAGATCATCGGCGTCGATATCAACCCGGACCGTGAGGAATGGGGCCGCAAGTTCGGCATGACGGCTTTCCTCAACAGCAAGGGCATGAGCCGCGAAGATGTTGTCGCCAAAATCGTCGAGATGACCGACGGCGGCGCGGACTACACCTTCGATGCGACGGGCAACACCGAAGTGATGCGTACCGCGCTCGAGGCATGCCACCGCGGCTGGGGCACCAGCATCATCATCGGCGTCGCCGAAGCTGGCAAGGAAATCGCGACGCGTCCGTTTCAGCTCGTGACTGGCCGTAACTGGCGGGGCACTGCCTTTGGCGGCGCCAAAGGGCGGACCGACGTTCCAAAGATCGTCGACATGTACATGACTGGTAAAATCGAGATCGATCCGATGATTACGCATGTCATGGGGCTTGAGGATATCAACAAGGCGTTCGACCTGATGCACGCAGGCGAGAGCATCCGAAGTGTTGTGGTTTACTGATTTATTAGGAGAGAAAATATGTACAGTCACAT
>JBGSVG010000282.1:0-4171 GCA_041753095.1 Sphingorhabdus sp.
TACGCAATTAGAAATTTGGTGGCGCTTGTGTCGCTGTCAGTGCTGGCCTCATGTAGCGGCACGAAGGGCAACGACGGGCTGGAGGCATCCTCTTCAGCGGCGCCTGTCCAGATCGGCGTCACCGACGAAACGGTCATGCTCGGTGCACCATTCACTGTCGGCGCCACCACTTACACACCGGGAGATACTCCGCAATATGATGAAGTCGGCTATGCCAGCCAATATGGGTCCGAACTTGACAAGCGATTGACCGCAAATGGCGAGATGTTTGGCTCCGCGGCTGCCAGCGCAGCGCATAAAACACTTCCAATGCCAAGCTATGTCGAGGTCACCGCACTCGATACCGGGCGAACGATATTGGTCCGGATCAATGATCGTGGTCCGATGTCGAACGATCGGTTGATCGACCTATCAGAAGGCGCGGTGCGACAACTCGGTATCGGCTCGCAAGGCATTGCCGGAGTACGCGTTCGCCGGGTTAATCCGCCCGAACAGGAGAAATCAGTCCTTCGGCAAGGTATGACTGCGGCTGAACGGATTGAAACGCCTGAGCCGTTGCTCAAGGTACTGCGCGATAAGCTTGCCAAGCAGCCACGTCCGTCACTGACCGCGCCAAAGCCAGCCCCAGTTGCTGGAAAGCCTACCCGCGTTGATGCGCCGTCTTCTCCGAGTGATGACCGTTTTGTTCGCGAAGGCAGCAACGCTCCAATATCCGCAGCGCCGATCGCACGGCCCGCGCCCGCCGTTGCCGGCGGTTATGTTGCTCAAATCGGAGCTTTCTCGTCCCGTTCGCGTGCGGACGATCTCGCACGCAAATTAGGCGCTTCGGTTAAAGCCAGTGCCGATGGCCGCCTGTTTCGCGTGCGCTTTGGTCCTTTTGCAAGCGAGACAGAGGCCGCCGCTGCCGCACGTCAGAAAGGCTATCCACAGGCGCGCGTGTACCGCGACTGATTTTACTCGCAAAACAATGAGCTCCATCGCTATGAAACGATATGCGTATCGTAACGGGGCTGTTCGTCTCAGCATCATTTCTTGTGGCAACCGGCGCCGCTGCGCGCCCGCATTATGAGAGCGCTGCTCCGATAGCCTATATGGTCGATATGGCATCGGGCGCCGTGCTGTTCGACAAAAACTCAAAGCGCAAAATCCCGCCAGCTTCGATGGCCAAGATGATGACGGTCTATGTCGTTTTTGACCTTTTACATCGCGGCAAGTTAAAGCCTGATCGGAAGTTCACCGTACATCCTGACACCTGGAAAAAGTGGAATAACACAGGTTCAACGATGTTCTTGAAACCCAATGAGCGCGTCAGCGTCGCCGACCTCTTGCACGGCGTCGTGACTTTGTCGGGAAATGACTCCGCTATAGTACTCGCCGAAGGAATCGCAGGGAGTGAATCCGATTTTGTTCGGCTAATGAACGAAAAGGCGCGGCAATTGGGTATGAAAGATAGCAACTTCGGCACTGCCAATGGCTGGCCCGACAACGGCCGCACGTTTACGACCGCTCGTGATTTGTCGCTTTTGGGCGTGCGAACTATCCATGATTTTCCTGAACTGTACCGCGAATATTATGGCCGGAAGCAATTTCGCTGGAACAATGTCACCCAGCCCAATCGAAACCCGATACTGGGCCGGATTGACGGCGCCGATGGCGTAAAGACTGGCCATACCAATGCAGCGGGGTACTGCTTCACTGGTACCGCCGAACAAGACGGTCGCCGGATCATGATGGTGGTCGCAGGCCTCGCAAGCATTGACGCAAGAGCAAAGGAGTCGCGGCGGTTTTTGCAATGGGGTTTTAATGCATGGCGGGTCCAACCTTTGTATGGGGCGCAATCGGTCGTCGCGACGATCCCTGTCCAGCTGGGCCAAATCGGCCATATAAAAGCGATAGCGCCGCGCAAATTTGCTCTGGCCTTGCCAGCGAAGGACTGGCCGCGTTACAAGCTATTTGTGCGTTTTTCGGGTCCGGTGAAAGCGCCCCTAAAGAAAGGCTCCCAAGTGGCTCTATTAGTTGCGAAGTTTGAAGGCGGCAGTGAGCAGATCATGCCGCTGGTTGCTGCGCAATCCGTCGCTAAAGCCGGTTATTTCGGTCGGGCGTGGAACGGTTTGAAATCGTTGGTCAGCGCATGACCGGACGCGGAAGATTTTTATCGGTTGAAGGTGGCGAGGGCGTTGGCAAGACGACGCAGATCACCGCGCTTGCCGACGCCATTCGTAGCGCGGGCTACAATGTCGTCATCACGCGCGAACCGGGCGGGACCGAAGGCGCAGAAATTATAAGGCAGCTGTTGCTGGGCGGCAGTGCCGAGCGGTGGCTTCCTCGCGCGGAAGCTTTACTGTTTGCGGCAGCGCGCAGTGATCACGTCGAACGGCTTATCGAACCGGCACTGGCAGGCGGAAAATGGATTATATCGGATCGCTTCATAGACAGCAGTCGGGCCTATCAAGGCGGCGGATCGGGGCTGTCCGATGCCGATATTCTGACTCTACACAATATCGGCAGTAATGGATTGATGCCCGACAGGACGTTCGTGTTGAGACTGGATCCTAAAGAAGCCATAGGCCGCGCTGCGACCCGCGACAGCAACCGGCCCGACCGCATCCAGGGTCGCGATGACAGCTTTCACAACGATGTTGATGTCGCTTTTGTTAGCTATGCCGAACGTGATCCGCGCGTCCGCCTGATTGATGCATCGGGCAACCCTGAAGAGGTAACCATCCGATTATTGGCCGAAGTCGCCGATTTGTTGGCGCAGGGATGACCGAACTTCTCGGCCATGACCGGGTCTGGCGCCAATTCTCTTCGGCATTGGCGAGCGGGAAGCTGCATCATGGCTGGATATTATCCGGCCCGCGCGGGATTGGCAAAGCGGCATTCGCGTTGCGCGCTGCGGCGGCTTTAGTTGACCCTGAACAGCGTTACGCCAGCATGATAGAGCGCGGATCGCATCCCGATATATTGACTATCAAGCGGTTGGCAAAAGAAGCTCCCAAGGAAGGGGAGGAGGCTGAACCTTCGGCGGAGCTAAAACGTAGCATCACGATCGATCAGATCCGCCGGTTACAAGGGTCGCTCACCACCCGTCCCGGTCTTGCCGAAAAACGCGCTATCATTATCGATGCCGCCGATGATCTGGAGCGTGGGGGGGCCAATGCGTTGCTCAAGTCACTTGAGGAGCCGCCTATTGGAACCTACTTCATACTGGTCAGCCATGCTAGCGACAGGCTGTTGCCAACTATCCGGTCGCGCTGTCAGATGCTGCGCTTTGAAGCATTGAGCGACCGCGATATGACCACAGCATTGCGGAACGCCGCACCGGAGGCCAGCGCAGGCGACATCGAAACGCTTGTACGTGCCGGCAATGGATCTCCGGGACAAGCCATTGATTTTCTTGGCCTTGATCTTGGAAAACTGGAGGACGCCATGACGTCAATCATGCGTACCGGCGACCGGAACAACGAACTGCGGAGCGCATTGGCCGAACAATTGGCCCTCAAAGCAGCCCAGCCACGTTATGAAGCGTTCCTACGCCGCGCACCTGCGCTGATTGCCGAAAATGCACGAAATATGGATGCAGCTGCTGTTCTAAATGCAACCGAAGCTTGGAATGCAGCCAGTGCACTTGCCAACCGCGCGATTGCATTGAGCCTCGACAAGCAAAGCGTCGTTTTCCAAATGGGAAGCTTGCTGGCATCGTTGCAACCGCATAAGGCGGCCTGAACAGCCAATTTCAAGAGTGAACATGTCCGAACCGTTCTACATTACCACCGCGATTGCTTACCCCAATGGTCGACCACATATCGGCCATGCCTATGAAGCGATTGCCACTGACGCAATTGCCCGGTTCCAGCGGCTGATGGGCCGCGATGTTTGCTTTTTAACCGGAACCGATGAGCATGGCCTGAAAATGGATCAGACTGCGCGCGGCCTCGGCATTGAAACAATAGAACTGGCTAATGAAATGTCGTTCTATTTCAAAGAAATGTGCGACAACCTTGATATTTCAGTTGACCATTTTTGTCGGACAACTTCGGATCATCATCACAAAGCCAGTCAAGCTATCTGGAAGTTACTTGAAGCCAATGGCGACCTCTATCTCGACCGCTATGAAGGTTGGTACTCGGTCCGCGATGAGGCATATTATGACGAGTCAGAACTAACCGAA
>JBGSVG010000283.1:0-19253 GCA_041753095.1 Sphingorhabdus sp.
GCCATACGCCCTATGTCCGCGATGAGTCCCAGCTTGAGGAGCTTTATGCATGGCTATCCGGGGTATTTTCCCACCTTGCCACCTCGGGCGTCAGGCCGACAACGATGGGCGAAATCAAGCACGCCAGTCAATTTAAGTCGCCATTGTAAGATAAAGACTTGCCAGCGCTTATATAGTTCCGCTATCGGCGCGCTGGCGATTGGTTAGCCGGTCAGGGCCTGTAGCTCAGTTGGTTAGAGCTGGCCGCTCATAACGGCTAGGTCGGGGGTTCGAGTCCCTCCGGGCCCACCAGCCTTTGCCCTTGCGGGTCGAGGTTGAAAAGCCAGACGGAAGTACATTGTTGTACCAGTGAACCCATGTCGGGGAGTAGCGCAGCCTGGTAGCGCATCTGGTTTGGGACCAGAGGGTCGCAGGTTCGAATCCTGTCTCCCCGACCACTTTTTAAAAATTACGTTTTTCTGCGGTTTTACACATTCGTAGCAACTGTATTCTCAGTTTTACGTGATTTTGTGATGGCCATCGAATGGCAGTGTTACGCCCAAAATGCAGTCAATATAAGCGCCGGCTCGCTCCCCCATAACCGAACATTTCATTAGCAAGGTTGATATGGTCGCTTGGTTGGACGATCCGGACAGTCCGCTTTTGTCGATCTACTTGGGGTTAGCCGCCCTTCGTTCAGTCGCCCGGTTTGATTCGCTCGACGCCTAGTCGCCGAGCCACCAGTTTAACATTGCCCTCCGACCGATTTGCATTAGGTTACAATCGTATGGGCGGGGGGTGGCTTGTGATGGAGCAAAGACAGCGACGGGACCCCTTGCGGTCAAACCATAGTACCATCTATGCCTCGCTGTTTGGCGAATTCAAGCTCAAGACGTCCGATGGCACCGAAATTCTGATTTCAAACCGCCGCGCGAAAGCGTTGCTCGCGGTGCTGAGCTTGAACGGCGACGAGGCCATCGACCGCGAGCAGCTCAGCAAGCTTTTATGGCCCGGCCGGTTTGAAAGCCATGCGAGGGCAAGCCTGCGGCAATGCTTGCTTGACCTCGGCAAATTGCTCGAACCGCTTGGTTCGAATATATTGCATGTCACGCGTAGCAACATTTGCCTGAATAGTTTTGGGATTACGACCGACCTTGGGGAGCTGGAAGCTGCCCTGGCCGACGGAGAAATTGCCGATGCCGCATGTCGAATATCAGCAATCGGTTCCGCTCCTTTGGTCGACCATATGGACTTTGGAGAAGCGTTCAACGTCTGGCTATCAAATCGTAGGCTAAAAGCGGAGCAGCGGCTGCAAATGGCAGTGGATGCCGCGTTGGCGGAGGCGGCGCAGCGTGGCGATATGGAGGGCCATGCGGCATTGACAAGAGCATGGGCGCTTCGCAATCCATCGGCAATGCGGGTGCCTGCTGTTGCCATTGCCGACACGAAAACGCGCATTGCGGTGCTGCCGTTTCGGGCGCTCAACACCAAAGAAGGTTCGGATTATTTTGCGGATGGTATGGTCGATGAGATGATCACGACGCTCGGTCAGGTGCCGCAGTTGCTCGTAGCGGGCCGCACGTCGTCCTTTCATTTTCGCGATAGTGATCTGACGTCGCCGGCAATTGCCGATGCGCTGCGCGTTGCGCATCTAATCGAAGGCTCGGTGCAACGTCAGGGTGAGCAAGTCCGTATTTTTGTGCGTTTAATCGACGGCGTGACCGGCTTTGAAAGCTGGGGGCAGCGTTACGACGGATCGCTCGGCGATATCTTCGCGCTGCAAGGAACGGTTGCGCAGGCGGTAACGGCGGCGTTGGCTGAAAAGCTGGGTATTTCGATGCAATCGCCACTGGTGCGAGGGCTGACATATAGCAAAAAAGCCTATGATCTTTATCTGCAAGGTCGTGCGCTCAATGCAAGGCTCTGGGGCGACGAT
The DNA here is from genome assembly GCA_041753095.1 of Sphingorhabdus sp. Classification (GTDB taxonomy): domain Bacteria; phylum Pseudomonadota; class Alphaproteobacteria; order Sphingomonadales; family Sphingomonadaceae; genus Sphingorhabdus_B. The sequence continues at coordinate 1,916 of JBGSVG010000283.1, forward strand.
GTTCTTACGCGTGCCGCCGAATTGCTAGAGGAAGCGGTTGCGCTTGATCTGGACTTTGCCGAAGCATGGGTATTGTTGGGTGATGTGCATCAACGGATGGGAATCTACCTCGCCGGCACGAACCAGACTGAAGCTTCAGCAAAAATGGCGGATTGCGTCCGCAAGGCGATGGCGATCAAGCCCAATTTGGGGATGGCCTATGGATTGCTTGCGCTGCACCAAATGACCCAGAATAATATCGTTGGTTGCCTTGATCTGGCGTTTAAGGGGTATGAGGTCGAACCGAATAATCCGGCAGTAGCGGTGCGGCTCGGCGGACTGTTGCTGTTTTGCGGGCTGACGCGCCAAGGTATGCGTTATATCAACGAAGCGGTTGATCAAGACCCGGTCGACGGCCGCAATTACATGATGCGTTCGGCGGGGCATCTTAATCTCGGCGATATCGACCAAGCCATAGCCGACGGGCAGCGGTGCGTCGATCTGGGCTTTCCATCATTGTGGCTGGGCGTCGCGCATGCCGCCGCAGGCCATCATGATGTTGCGGTCGATGCTTATCAGCAAACCCGGCATCGCATCGCCAAAAGCATCCCTCCACCATCCGGAATGACGCCCATGTCCCCGGAGATGATCGACGCCTATTGGATGGTCGCGGCAAAAGGTGTGTGCAGCGGAAAGGCCGAGGACCGAGAAGCCTATTGCCGCACGCTTGATTTTCTTCATGTCACGATGGTTGACAAGGAACATACGGCCATCACCCTGCCAGCGGTGTTCATGGGCCATGCCAATCTGGTCTTCAAAACCATCGGCACGCGCATCACCCTTGGAAATGTTGCGGGCCTGATGTCAATCTGGGCCGACATCGACCCAATCCGCCAGATTTGGCAGCACGAAGAATTCATCCCCTTCGCACAACGAATCGGCATGGCGGATGCGTGGGACAAATATGGCTGGCCCGATTTGCTGCCGCCACCGAGCAATTTATAACTTTCGATATCCGCACACCAATATCATTGACGCCTTTTTGACGCTTTATTGACGGTAGCGCATATTGCGCTTGACGTTACGGCAGAGCAGTATCCCGGCCAAGGGATCGCAGACATTTTTTGAAGCTTCGGACGGACCAGGATACCCCGGTTCTGCAAGCGGGAAAGCTGTGTCTGCGTCGTTGGAGGACCCCGATGAGCGCAGGCATCACCACAGAACGAGACATCGGTAAGTCAGCGATGAACAAAGCGTTCTGGCGTATCTTGCCGCTTATCCTGATCGCCTATCTCTTCGCCTATATGGACCGCGTCAATGTGAGCTTTGCGGCTTCGTCGATGAACGAGGATCTGGCGTTCAGCGCGACCGTGTACGGTCTTGGCGGCGGTCTGTTTTTTCTGGGCTATGCGCTGTTCGAAATCCCCTCGAACCTGATGTTGGTCCGCTTTGGCGCACGTAAATGGATTGCGCGGATCATGATTACATGGGGGCTGCTGTCCGCCGCGATGATGTTCGTGCAAACGCCGCTGCAATTTTATGTGCTGCGGTTCCTGCTCGGGGTGGCCGAGGCGGGATTTTACCCCGGGGTTATCTTCTATTTCGCGGGCTGGTTTCCGGCGTGCCACCGGGGGCGCGCCGTGAGCCGCTTCTTCGTTGCTGCTCCGCTCGCATCAGTGGCGATGGGCGGAATGTCTGGCTGGCTGCTTGCCCTTGATGGCAACGCCGGATTGCACGGCTGGCAGTGGCTATTTCTGGTGCAGGGGCTTCCCACGGTTTTGGTCGGGTTGATTGTGTTGCGCTATCTGCCCGATGCCCCGGCATCGGTACCATGGCTAAGCCACGCCGAAAAGGACTGGATTCATTCAGAACTGGCACGGGAACAGGCGCGCATCGGGGAGCCAGCGGAGCACAATATCCTCGCCGCCTTCCGCAATCCACGCGTTCTGTTGCTTGGTCTGTTCGGCTTCCTGTTGATTGGCGTGATCACCACGGTCTTGCTTAATACGCCGCTGATACTCCAAGGCGCGACGACTTTGGACGCCAAAACGATTGGCTATGTGGTTGCGCTGGGCGGCCTGCTCGGCGCAGCGTCGATCCTTTTGGGCGGCAACTATGCAGACCGGCATGGCGATCGCTGGGGCAATGCTTTCTGGTGTTGCGTCGTGCTAGCCGAGGCATTGCTGGTGATCGGCCTTGCACCATCACCGATGCTGGTCATCATCGCCTATCTCGTGTTCGCAACGGTCTGCTTCACCATTCCGATGCTCACCTCGTCCGGCTGGGCCGAAGTGCTGCATGTCCGGGAACTCGCTGTCGGCGCAGCGGCAATCAACACCATCTGTCAGATCGGAGCGTTCGTCGCGCCTTATGGCTGGGGCATCGCCAAGGATGCGACCGGCAGCTTCCAGCCTGCGCTCATCACATTGTCGTTCGTCGCGCTGCTCATGTCGACGCTGCTCCTGCTGCTGCGCCATCAAGTGCGTGGGCAAGCTATGCGGGTGGCGGCGGCCTGACGGGGCAATTCAGTTTTTTGGGAAGCCCCTCAACGCGACGGGGCAGGTAAGAGGAGAGAAGACAATGAAAATGATGAAATCCCTGTTCATTGGTGCCGCGATGATGGCGGCGACGCTGGCAACCCCGGCGATAGCACAGGAATGGCCGACGACGGACGGCAGCGTATGGGTTGCAAGCCGGATTGACGTGCTACCCGGTCAGGCACCAGCCTATCTGGATTATCTGGCATCCGAATGGAAAAAGGAGATGGAGTGGGGCAAGGCTCAAGGCCATATTTTAAGCTATCGCGTGCTCCGCACCAACCATGCACGCAACGGCGAACCCGATCTTATCCTGCTTATCGAATACAAGGACTATATATCCATCGCCCAGAGGAAAGTCATCGGCGACAAGTTCAACGCTGCGATGGGCACAACTGGGCGTCAGCGCGCGCCTGGAAATGCAGAACGCGAGAAGATCCGCACACAGATGGGCTCCACCGAATATCAGGAATTGATTCTGAAATAAGCGACCCTTCAGAATCATGGCAGGCGGTGTGCCCCCAGCGCCGCCGCCTGCCACTTCTTTGCTCCAGCCCGTTCGGGAGGACGCGATGGCCAGTATCACCGAAATTGCCCGCGATTTCACCGATATGTTGCGGCAAGGGCAGTTCGTCGCCGCGCGCGAGCGTTTTTGGGCGGCGGATGTCAGGAGCATTGACCCGCACGACCTGCCCGGCGGTATCTCCGCCGAAGTATCAGGCATCGACGCCGCGCGGGCCAAGGCCGCGCATTGGTTTGGATCGCGGCGCATCCATGATGTCAGCATCGACGGGCCTTTTGTGACAGGCAACCAGTTCGCGCTGTTCCTCGACATGATGATAGCAGGCCAGCCCAGCAGGCCGGACCAGCCCTTTACAGAAATCGCCGTCTTCACCGTCCGCGACGGCCAAATCAGCGAAGAGAGATACTTTTATGACTGAGGCTGCAATCGCGCTCGACGTGCCACCCCGCTCACTAGCGCTTTCCGAGCATCGCAATTTGCGGTTTATCACGCTTTTCCTGCTCTATGTCGCGCAGGGCCTCCCCTTCGGGCTGATCGATTATGGCCTCCCTGCCTGGCTTGTCCAGAACGGGGCATCGGCGGCCGCAATCGGTGGCGTGTTGGCGATGATTATCCTGCCGTGGACGTTCAAGCTTGCCTACGGTTTCATCATGGATCGCTACGCCTTCCTCGCAATGGGGCGCAGACGACCATGGATTATCGTCGGTCAATTCGGTCTGGTCGCGGCGCTTGTGGCGATGGCCATTGCTAACCCCGGCGTGCAGCAGATCGGTCTGATCGCCGCGCTTGCCTTTGCGATGGGTCTGGCTTCCGCTTTTCAGGATGTCGCGGTCGACGGGCTGGCGGTAGATATACTGCCTGCCGACGAAATCGAGCGCGTCAACGGTTATATGTTCGGCGGGCAGGCCATCGGCGTTGCTGCCGGTGCCGCCATCAGCGGTTATCTGATCGCCTACCACGGACTGCCCGCAGCAGCCCTCTCACTGGCCGCGATTATCGCTGCCATCTTGATGCTCGTGCTCGTCGTGCGCGAGCGGCCGGATGAGCGCCTGTTGCCATGGACAAAGGGCACGGCGTCTCAGCGCAATCTCGATCTACATCTGGGCGCCTTCTGGCCGATTATCCGCAGTCTTTTTGCGGCGATGTTCACTCGGCAGACCCTTATCCTTATTCCGGCCTTTCTGACTGCGTCAGCGGCGTGGGGCATATTTCTTGGTCTGGCCCCGCTCTTCGCGACCAACATCCTCGGCTGGGAAAAGGCAGTTTACAGCGCCTGGTCAGGTCAGGCCAATCTGGTTGCGGGGCTCGTTTGCGTGTTCATTTTCGGCGCGGCCGCCAGCCACTTGGGGGCGCGACGTCTGTTTATCGGCTGCGCGCTCATTACCTCCGTCTGTGCAGCGGTGATGGTTGCGCTGCAGGGCATTTGGACAAACCCCGCCGTCTTCATCGGCGCAATTTTCCTTTTCACATCCCTCACTTTTCTCAGAAGTGTCGCCGGGGGGTCTCTAGCCATGCGGCTTTGCACGCCGGCAGTCGCCGCAACGCAGTTCGCCGTTTTCATGGCAATTTTCAACCTTGGGCGGACGATAGCCTCGGCCTCATTGGGCTGGCTTGACAGCCTTGGCGGCATCCCTGCGATGTTTGCCGCAATGGCAGTATGTGCCGTTGTTACCGCCGGCTTCGCCTTTGCCGCGAAAGTGGGGCGCTGAGATGGCCTCGATTGCACAAACCGGCCCGCAAGCGCTGGCAGAAGAGCGCACCTTCTTCGGCCATCCGCGCGGCCTCGCCTATCTTGCCTTTACCGAGATGTGGGAGCGCTTGCGGCATTCCTGTCCGGGCCTGCGATAAAACGAGCGCTCTCGGCCACCTCCCCATATCCCGCGTTACCGATTGGAGCCCATATATGACCGCGATTGCACTTCCTGCGACTGGCCAGCTGCAAATGCGGCTGGGCATTGCCTTTGCTCTGGCGGTTAGCGTCGGACAAGTCATCGGATCGGGCATCATGCGAACACCCGGCCTGGTTGCCGATCAGGTGCCGGTCATCTGGATGGCGCTTTCCTTGTGGGCACTGGGCGGCCTGCATGTGATGCTGTCGGCCAATGTGGCGTCGGAACTGGCCACATCGTTGCCGAAGGCGGGAGGTTCTTATGTGCCCGTACGTGCCGCATTCGGTGAATCGATGGGGTTGCTGGCAGGGTGGACCGACTGGTTGTCAAATACCGCAGCGATTGCCGCACTGTCGGTTGCTTGCGCGAATTTTCTCGGAGCGATATTCCCCGCGTTGTTGCCGCACAGCGCGCCGGTTGGCGGGGTATTCGCGCTTTCGATTATTGCGCTCAACTGGCCGGGCGTGCGTGAGGGGCAGATTGCGCAGACCTTCGGCAGCATAGTCAAAGTGGGGATGATTGGCGGCGTAATTGCTGTCGCATTTCTGGCCGAACCGATTGCTACCGATCAAGTCATTGCCCGCGCAGGGGCCGTATCGGGCGTAGCTGCACCTGCCGTCGGTTTCTTCGCAGTTATTGCCGCCTATCAGATGATTTACGGCGCCTATACCGGCTGGCATGCGCCAATCTATTTTGTTGAAGAAGACCGCAAGGCCGCGACCAACATCCCGCGCGCTATGGTTATTTCTATCTTGCTCGTCGCTACGATCTACCTCGCACTCAATATCAGCCTTTTTAGCGCGCTCGATATGGACGCATTGCGTACATCGGACTTGCCGGCTGCCTTGGTTATTGAAAATGCATTTGGCCAATTCGGCGGGGTGCTAGTGGCGTTGCTCGCGATTGTGATCGTCGTCGTTGCTATTAACGCAATCGTTATGTGCAGCGCCCGGGTTCTGTACGGGCTAGCCAGAGATGGACTGTTTTTGCCGGTAGCGACTAAAGTTAATAAGGGCGGAACGCCGCATATTGCGTTAGCTATAACTGCGGCTGTTGCTGTGCCGCTGATCTTTTCTGGGGCTTTTGCATTTCTGTTCAAACTGACGGCCGCGCTCGCGATTTTTGCCTTTTTCCTGTATGAAGCATCGCTGTTCGCATTGCGCCGCAAGCAACCGGACCTGCACCGCCCGTTTCGGGCCTTTGGTTATCCCTATCTGCCCGCGTTCGTCTGCCTGCTCGATCTCGGTCTGCTTATCGCCTTCATCGCCGCCGATCCAATGAGCGGCGTTTACATGGCCGGACTGATCGCGGTTTGCATACCTGTCGGCATCATCCTGCACAGGCGGCGAGAGACGTCAGGGTCTGCAGCAACGTGAATAGACTACGTTATTTGCAGGCGCCGCTGTGGTATCTGGCCGTCCGCAAAGTTAGCGAGAACCGTCTGGCATCTTCGCGCGTGACGTCCGGCAATTGTTTGTGCTTAAGACCTGCCTAAAAACGGAAGCTCGCGAACTTGCCTCCCGCGTGACAGATTGCTTTAGGGTAGTTGGCCCGATAACAATTTAGTGAAAGATTAAAACGGGAGAATGTGATGATCAAACCAAAGTCGGCAATCTTGGCCATTGCAAGCGTGTGGTGTTGCGGGACAGTGTCAGCAGCGCCAGTAAGCACGCTCAAGTCTCAGGCTGTAGTAGAAGTTGATGAAAGGGCTAAACTGGCGCAGGAGATCAACGATTCCGTGTTCAGTTTCAGCGAACTCGCATTCCAGGAATATGAGACCTCCAAATATCTAACCAACATCCTCGAAAAGGAGGGTTTTGTGGTCCAACGCGGCGTCGCTGGACTTCCAACCGGCTGGGTTGCCCGCTGGACCCACGGTTCAGGCGGCCCGGTAATCGCGCTTGGCAGCGACATCGACGGCATCCCTAAGGCCAACCAGAAGCCAGGCATCCCTTGGCGCGAGCCACTCGTAGCCGGCGCACCCGGGCATGGCGAAGGGCATAATTCAGGTCAGGCAGTGAACATCGTCGCCGCATTAGCGGTTAGGGATATAATGAAGCGCCACAACATAGCTGGCACGCTGTTGCTCTGGCCGGGTGTCGCCGAAGAACTGGTTGCGGGTAAGGCGTTCATGGTGCGCGATGGCGTGTTCAAAGACGTCGACGCGGTACTCTTCACCCATGTCGGCAACAATCTCGAGACGGCATGGGGCCAGCCATTGGGTACTGGTCTGGTGTCAGTGGAATATACGTTCAACGGCGAAAGCGCGCATTCGGCTGCTTCCCCGTGGCGTGGTCGCTCCGCTCTCGATGCCGTCGAGTTGATGAACATGGGCTGGAATATGCGGCGCGAGCATCTCCGCCCCGAGCAGCGCTCGCACTACGTCATCAGCGACGGTGGCGACCAGCCAAATGTCGTGCCGTCTGTGGCGTCGGTCTGGTACTTCTTCCGCGAACAGGATTTTAAAGGGATCCGGAACAGCTTCGACATCGGCAATGTGATTGCGGAATCCGCAGCGAAGATGACAGATACAACAGTCACACGCCAGATCATCGGCACTGCAGCCCCGAGACACTTCAACCGGCCGATAGCGGAAGCGGCCTATGCGAATATTAAGGCCGTCGGACTGCCGAAATGGACGGCTGGCGAACAGGCGTTTGCGAAACTGGTCCAGAAGAATGCAAAAGCTGAAAAGCAGGAGGGACTAGCGGTCGAACTCAAGAAGTTCGAGCCGCCGTTGGCGGAACCCAAAAGTGGTGGGTCCGACGACATCGGCGACGTGTCATGGACGGTGCCAACGATTACCATCCGCTATCCGTCCAACATTCCGGAGCTGCCCGGGCACAACTGGACCGATGCGATCGCCATGGCGACGCCTATTGCTCACAAAGGCGTGGTGGCAGGTGCAAAGGTCGTTGCGACGACGACACTTGACCTTCTCACTGATGCAAAGCTGCGCCAAGCGGCAAACGACTATTTCACGAACGTCCAGACCAAGACGCAGAAGTACCTGCCCATGATCGGTTCGGCCGATAAACCCGCGATCGAGATTAACGCCGATATCATGGCCCGCTACAAGCCCGAGCTTAGCAAATATTATTATGACCCGATGCGATATCCGACCTACTTGGATCAGCTCGGCATTCAATTTCCGGTGCTGGAAAAGCCTGCGGCAATTAGCGGCGATTAATCCGGTTTCTGGGCAGCCTGATAATCCCTGAAGCCTTTGACCACAGCGCGGACGCAGTCCTTGGGAGTCGGGCCACCCGCAAAAAAGCCACGGCAGGGGCCACCCATGATAGCATGATAGCAGGCCGCTCACGTCGCAGCCAATTTAACGCCAGATCAAACTCGGGTGGGTCGTTTGAGCTGTTGCGGACTGTCACTATCCGCCCTTCACGGATTGTCATGTGAAATTTATCCGTCACCCAAAATCCCGTGCCAAGCGCCGCAATCAGGTCGTCACGAACGGTGATCGCGCAGGTGACTTCGCTCTTACCGACGACCTGGCATGGCTGACGCTGGATGATCCGGTAATTCCATCCCTCGGCCCAGCCTTGGTAGAACTACAATTGCGGCTGGGACGCCGGAGCATCGGCCAAGGCCGCGCGCAACAGGCCTGGATCGAACGAATAGAAGGCGTCGATTAGTTTTTCGGCTGCCATCAGTGGGGTGTTGCCACTCGCCGTTTGAAAGGGCGCCTTGTCTGAGCATCCGCCCAAACCAAGCAATAATACAACCGCGGGCAAATAACGCATCGGCAATATCTCCCAATCTGAAGTCACTTGCCACAAACTTGCCGGTTGGTGAATAGCGCTTATCGCCTCGGGTCACACTCGGCCCCTGTAGGCATCGCAAGGTCCGCTGGCCGTTTCCGCTCGACGGAAACCTGTTTTACAAATAGATTAAAAATGGTCGCTCAGAAGTGTCGCTGAAAAAGCGCATGCCCATAGGGTTTGGGAGGGAGACGACCAATGAAACAATCGCTGTTCAATTTGTTGCCGCCGGCAACGGTAGCGGCAATTCTTACATTCTGGGCCTTCGCGCCAACGGAATGGGTCGATACGTGGTGGGCTTTACCGGCCGTGGGCCTTGTCGTGCTCGCCTTTGTCCAGCTGATGGAATTTGTGGCCGAACGCCACATAGGTTGGAAGATCAACCGGCAAGAGTTTCTCACTGACTTTTTCTACGTTGTGCTGGGTGTCACCGCGATTTCGTGGACGAGCGACACCTTGGCCAATAGTCCTATGGCTGAGGCCAAGGAGGCGTTGGGCATCTCGACCCTATGGCTCGCGGAATTGCCGTTTCTGGTTTAGGTCGCCGCTGTGATGTTGCTAGTCGAATTCGGTCAATATTGGTTGCATCGATGGATGCACAACAATGCCTTGCTTTGGTCAACGCACGCCCCGCATCATCACATCACGCAGTTGAACGCTATGAAAGGCTATGTCGGCAATCCGATAGAACTATTTTTGATAAGCCTCAGCGTGATAGCGTTTCTCGATTTTGACAAGGCACCGATGTTTGCGGCGTTCAATGCGTTGGGGGCCATATCCTATTATGCCCACGCCAATGTGCGGGCCGATCCGCCGAAGTGGTTTTCCTTCTTCTTCACCACAATTCAGCACCACAGTCTGCACCACACTGCTCTGAGCTTCGAAGACACCCGCTGCAATTATGGCAACTGTGTTATCCTTTTTGACCGAATGTTCGGTACCTTCCGCGAAGGTGAATCGGATATTGCCGGTCAGGACGATCGCAGACGTTTGTCGATCAGCGAACAATTCTTGTTCCCGTTTCACTCATGGATCGCGCGCAGGAGAGAGCGGCAAGCTTAAATAGATTGAATCTCGGGATCGTATTACATTCCGGCCCAAAGACCCGCATATGAACAAGCGTCAGCTTTCAACAGGTGCTTGCACATATAAGTGTCCTAAATGTTAGCGGAGGCAAACACTCTGTTTCAGCCTATTTGAAAGCGCTTCACCGTATGCTTGGCATTTAACAAGCCAACCGGATCCCGCACCAGCGTAAGCTATCTATTATTCTTCAGCAATGTGCAGAAGGATATCAAAAATGAAGTTGTTCAGGGGCACGTCGACAAAGTTCCCGGAAATTTAGGTGTTTGGGCTTGCAGCACTGTTCGTGTTTGAGGGTTCGCGAGCTAAGTCTCCGTTCAATTACCGAATTTGGCTTTGTCCGGGATTATTCTTGCTCGCCGGAGCGTTTTTGACGCCATTATTTGCGATATGGCTTGCCGCCTTAGATGTTTTGGGAAATTTGGTTACCGATCCCATTGCTTGGTTCGATAATTCGGTCGTTCCGACTTATTCGGTTGGTTACAAATGCCGCGCGCAGGTGGAAAGATACATGAGCGAGCGGCTTGATCTATCCGGCCGTCGGAGTGAGGATATCAGGGGTGCATTGTCCGGCAAGTCCAGCGCAGACGTTTCGGACGATTTGCAAATGTGCCCCCTAAGCCCCGGCAAAGCCGTGCCTGCGGGCTCGGGAAAGAATATATACAATAATTAGTATTCGACTGGGTTGGAAAGGTTACCGGCATTGCTTTGCAATACCGGTAACACCCTCCAGCAATCAGCGGTACTGTCTTCCGTGAGTGCGACCCGGACGCAGTAACTGCCGACTGATAGCCTTTAGAACGCAGCCGAAAGAGATACGCGCGCGCCCAGAATTACTTGGTCATGCTGCTGTTCAGCATTGACCTCACCGCCGATGCGGAAGCCTTCGCCGCCGCCCACCAGGCGGGCAGCGCCGGTCCACCCGCTTGCGCGTTCTTCGGGTGTTAGCGTGAAGCTGTTGCCGTTTTTGAATTTGGCAATTGTCGCACCAAGGTCACCGCTCAGGATCTGCCGGCGTCCACCTTCGATTTCGATGCGCGGACGACCGACGCCGTCTTCGACTTCGCCTAAATCGTAGGCGAGAGCCAGGCCGGCATTTACAGCGAGTTCGTCGCTGCGACGCTTTTCGACAAACAGGTCGAGGGCATCGCCGCCGCCAGTTTCCTGATGCGCGTCTTCGCTGAGACGGTAATAATCAAGCGAAGCTGATGGGCGGATGCTGAGACGGCCAGCCGGAATCGCATAAGAAAGGCCACCGGATGCCGTTATCAACTTGCCGTCCCATTCGGCCTCGGACGTCTTTTGAACAGCGCCCTGCAAGTCGGTTCCGAAAAAGTTGCGCGTGCTTTCAAATCCGATCTGGCCGTAACCGGCCTTGGCGAAGGTGTGCAGGCCTCCCCAGTTACCGCGCCAGTACAGACTCGATTCGAGTTGCCCGGCAGTCATGTCATTGCTGTTTCCGCCATTGCCGTTCTTTCCGAACATGTAGCCAACCGCAAGCCCGAATTTGCCGACATCGGTTGACACTTCCGTCCCGCCGGAGAAGCCCCAGCCAGACACGTCATAAGCTGCAGTGTTGCCCAGATTTTTTGAGCTGCTCCAGACATTCTGCTGCAGCCAGAAGCCCCAGCCGCCCAGATCGGGCACATAGCTGTTCGGGTCAGCGATGAACCGAGACGTGCTGCGCGACGCCAGTGTAACAGTTTCGAAGGCACCACCGGCATGGTCGGGAAGCATCTGCTGTAGCGACGATCGCAAGGTGTCGCCGTCGCGGATGGTCAGCAAACTTCCCGCCACCCGTGCATCTTTATCCACTGCCTTGGCAATTGCATCGAACGCGCTGGATTCCGACGCATTAAGTCCCAATTCGGATACTGTTTTGCGTGTGATGGTTACCGACGCAGTCTTTGCTATGGCATCGGTTTGCACGGCACCCTTGAAAAGAAATGGCAGCGATACGGTGTCGGTCAGCAATGCCGGAGCACCTGTCAGCGAGCCAGCCTTCAGAAAAACAAACGTGCCTGGTGACTGGGCGACCGACGTAAGGTTGACCAGCAACTTTGACCCGGCCGCAAATTGTGCATTTCCGGCAACATCGATCAGTGTGTTGGTTCCGCCAACGCCGTTAAGCAGGACGCCAAGCGTTCCCTGCGCGCCAACCGACAGTGACGCGAGGTTGACCGTACCGCTATTGAGCAACGCAAATGTTCCGCCATTCACCGACACCGTAGTGCCCGAACCACCGGTTATGGAGCCTGTGAATTTTGACGTACCGGCGATCTCTAGGATGCTGGCAGTATTGGCGAAATCTGCACTTCCGTTAAAGCTTGCCTTGTCAGCCAGTGACAGTTCGCCGGTACCGCTGCCGAAAGTTACTGCGCCAGAGTAGGCCGCTTCAGATGAGAGGCGCAGGCGATCATTTCCCGCACCAAAGACGATCTTGCCTCCAATCTTGCCAGCCGACACGTCGATCAGATCGTTGCCGCTACCAAGCAAGATATTGCCGGCAATTTCAGGCAGGGTTGCTGTCACCGAGAGCCGCGATTGGGAAATCGTAATGCCCGTAGCGTTGGCGCTGAGGTCCATAGCAATTGCACGGTCGGTTCCCGCTGCGCCTTCAACGGCAATCCGGCCTTGGTTCACGATGTTCGTGAGCGTACCGGAGCGATCTAGTATTGCAATGCCGGCCGCCTTGTCGCCATTTACCTTGGCGACCACCGCGCCCTTGTTAATGAGTTTCGTGGTTACCGCGCCCGCATCGATTTGAACTGCGACGACGCTGGTTCCTTCGATGCCGCCACCGACGGCGCCGACGCCGCCATTCACCAGAATTTCGTTGACGTTCGCCAGATTGCCGATGCGAAGTGCCGTTGCATTTTTATCGAGCGAAGAGGCTTCGATCTTGCCGTTAACAGTCATGCCACCTGCAATCGTCACGGCCTGACCCAATCCGCCAATGACAAGCCCGTTGCCATCGACCGACTTGTATACGCCTTGTCCGGAAACCGAGCCGTTGATGACCAGTCCGTGCCCTTGGGCATTACCCGATACAGTACCAATTGTGGTAGCCCGGTCAGACGCGCCAATCTGGAAAGCAGCTGCCGAACCATAAGACGTGACATTGGCCGTACCTTCATCGGCGTCCTTCACGCCATCCTTGTCTTCGTCATCGACTTTGGGATCTGTATCTTTCGGCGGTGAATCCAATATGATGCCGCCTGCGACATTGCCGCTTACGCGAAGCGCATTTCCGCCTTGAAGCAGGTCGTCTGCATCGAGCTTGGAAACGTCGCTGGGAGGTGTGATCGCGCGGTAGCCCGAAGCCAGAATGGAGCCCTGAACCCGCAACGCGCCGCCTATGTCACCCGCTAGTAATGCACCAACACTGTTGGCGCCGCGCGCACCGATCGTGCCTTCAAGTACGACATTGCCCGACACATTTCCCGCGCGAATGCCGACGCTGTCATTACCCAGGATATCGATTTTACCGCTGTTGGTCAGGCTGCCGGTGAGCGGGCCTTCGACCGCAACGCCGAAACTGTTGTTTCCCTCGACGGTGATCGTGCCGCTGTTGAGGACGTTACCGGCGTGCCCTGTTCCGACGCGAATGCCGTAGCGACCCGAACCTTGGGCAAATGGGCCATCGATGTCACCGTCCTTGTCGGTGTCAGTCGGTGCATAGGCTTCATCGATCGTAATCGTTCCGCTGTTGGTGATTGAACCACTTGTTCCAGCGACGGCAAAAATGCCGACCGCGTTACTCGAGTCAGCAATCGTAATCGCGCCCTTGTTGGCGACCGCATGATTGCTGTCCATGGTAACCGCAGTTCCGGAGGTGAGTTTGACCGAACCTGTGGTATCGATGGTGATACTGTCGGCAGCGCCTGAATTGGCTGTCGCCGTGCGCACTGGCGCAGTGCGCGCGTCCTTGACAACGGTTTCGGCAAAAGCAGGGGTAACCGCAATAAGAGCGATCGGGGTCAGGCAGGTAAAACTCAGCAAGTCGCGCATAATATCCTCATTCAAATGATGGGTGCGACGGCCTGCACAGGGGGGGAGCAGCAGGCCGTCGTCCTGCATAAGACGAGGACGGGCATCGATACCCGTACGATGAATGCAAATTTTTCTGAGCTAAGGCTTCTGACAGAAGGCCAGACGCCGTTTAAAGGCCGAAATTAAAACCGACCATGATCGTACGCGGGCGCAGGGGCGTATACTCATCGCCATCGGGCAGAGCGAACGGCGTACCCAGCGCATAACGGTTACCCACCGCATTGAACAAATTGGAGATATTGAGAAAGAAGTCGCTCTGACTACGCTCCCATTTAAGCCCCAAATTGGTCTGGAGATAGCCACCCTGCTCGGCACCCAGAACCGGACCGATTCCCAGACGGGATTTGCCGACATATCGGCTGGATGCTGCAAAAACCAGATAGCCATCATGAAATGGCTGCCGATAATTAATAGCAGCCCTGCCGCTGAAGCTCGCGACATTTGGCACGCTCAGCATCCCGCCAGCCGTCTGCGGACCCACTGTAGCTAGAAAAATGCGGGTAGCCTCTGACGGGCTGTCCAACCGGCTGTGGCTAAATATGAAGGCGCCATCGAACGTAAAGCGGTCGGTTGGTCGGACTGAAATTTGGCCCTCAACCGAAACGATGTAGCCATTGCCGATATTAGCAGTCGTTGGAAAGCCTAGGCCATCGGTCAAGTCGGCTTGGATATTGTCCCAGCCTGTGTAGGCAACAGTGCCGATTGCCGCGAATAGGTCACGCTCCAGATCGCCAAAGCGAAAGCCGCTTTCGATCGTCGATGTCCGGTCATTGCGGAAATGCCGGATATTGGCCCCGTCAATCGCCAACCCGCCGGGCCTAAAACCCTGCTGGTACCGTAAAAACGCTGTCAGACCTTCGGCAGGGATCGCCACAACCGCAAAAGAGGGAAGGAAGGTCGTTTCGGTCCTTTGCGCTTGCTGCCGAAAATTGCCTAGGTCGAACGTTGCCGGCACATCAAATGCATTACCTGATAATTTGGCCGAAGAAACTCGGCCACCTGCGGTGAGGTGAATGTTCTGGCTGATCCCCATCGTTATTTCGCCAAACAACGCCCATTCCGACAGGCGGTTGTCGACGCCGGGGGTGGGTACAGAAATTGCGGCGGGAGTCAGCCTTCGCTTGAGGTGCGAAGCATTTTTGATGTAGCTGGCGCCAAGCATCCAGCCACCACCCGCAAGATCCTGTGACAGGCGGTGCTCTGCCGAAAACAGTGATATATCATTTTCCTGGGTGAACAATGTTGGCGCATCGCGTAACCGAGTAGCATCATAATTTTCTACCAGATCATGCTGTACAATGCCTGCTGATGACATGATGCGGATATCACCAACGCTGCCCGTGACCTGCATATTGGCGAGCCAGTAGTCCGAGCCAAACATCTGCGCGATAGGGCTGCGCCTCGAAAGGCCGGGGAGCCCGCGCTGCGCATATTGAGCATCATCGCTTCGGACCGACTGCCCAACGCCGAGAAAATCGATCCGCCAGTCGTCATGCGGGACAATGCTTATGGCGCCTCTGCCGCCGACGATGTCGATACCGTTCACGTCCTTCAGTCTGCGCCCGACATCATCTATATAGCCACCCTCGCGAGCGCCATAACCGACTAGGCGCACCGCCATCTTATCGGGCGCCAGCGGTATATTGACCACCATATGGCCATCGATGCTTTCGTCGCCTTCGGCGGTACTTGCGAGAGCGTATGAAGTATAAGCCTCGGTCTGGGCCAGATTTGGACGATTGGGATTAGCGCGAATTATGCCACCCAAAGAGCCAGCACCGTAAAGCGTGCCTTGCGGACCCTCTAAAACTTCGACCGAATTCATGTCGTACAGCCGAAGGTCCGGGTCGGGAGCGTTATAATTGACGCGCATTTCGCCCAAATACTGGCCGACGGTCGCTTGGGTGGGCCCCGTAAACCCTGAATCCGCAATTCCCCTGATGAACAATTTGTTGCGGCCGGTACCGGCATGAGTTGAGCTCACGCTAGGAAGTTTTTCCAGTATGGCAGCCGTACTGCCAGAATCAGGCCCTGCAGTGAACATTTTGCCGCGCAGCACGCTGACCGTGGCAGGCATAAGCTTCAGCAGGGTTTCGCGCTTACTCGCGGTGACTACGATTTCGACAGGTTCACTCTCTTCCGTCGGTGGTTTAGACGAGAAACGGGCCAGCTGAATTCTTGCAGGTTTTGACTTTGGCCTCGCCGCAACAGGCGGCGGTGCCGCCGGAATGATTCTCCAGCTTCGCTCGTTAATCTGGATCACGCGCGCTGGCTGTCCCTTCAACAGCTTCCGTATGGCTTGTTCGACCGATAATCGCCCGCGAACCGCGCGCACGGTCAAGCGCGTCGTGCGCTGGTCCGAAATGCCGATCGAGCTACCCGTTTGCTGACCCAGTTGAACGATTGCGTCGCCAAGCTGCCCGGCCTTGATGTCGACCGAGCTTCGATTATTGGCTGTTGCGCTTTCTGCGACAGTAAGTGCAGCAATGAGGCACAGAGCGTTAGCGGCTTGCTTCATCTATCCCCGCCAAAATCCAACCATCTTTCGTCCGTCTGGCGCTGACTCCCAGAACTGGTGCGGTCTCACCAAAGAACTGGCCAAGATCTCTTGTCAGATTGATCGTTCCGGTAAAACGCATCGACTTCGCCTGCGCATCGACCGATATTTTTTGGCCCAAAGACCGGCTCAGGTCTGCAGCGATACGTTCCAGATCAGCGTCAATATATGTCAGCTGGTTGCGCTGCCAGCTGCCCACAGCTGCGGTCGGGATTGAAAATACTTCGGGAGGCCGTCGACGTCCCGTGATGCGCAATCCACGTCCCGGGGCAAGCGACAGTTTCTCGTCTTCCGGGTTAAAGATCACCAGTCCTTCGGCAACGCCCACTTCGGTGGTTTCGCCAACCCGAATAATATTGAACACCGTTCCTGCGTCCTGAACCACCGCGTCGCCGACCTCTACGATGAACGGTTCGCGATCATTATGGACCACAGTGAAAAGTGCTTCGCCTCGGTCAAGCACAGCAAAGCGCGGGTGATCTTTGGAGATCGTGATTTGCGTATCGCCGTTCAACTCAATCCGGCTTCCGTCATCCAGCGCAATTACCCGTTGTTCGCCCGAACCGGTTTCAACCGAATAATATGACGGCTTGGCCAAGAAGACGGAAAGCGTAATAACCGCGACAAACACAGCTGCGATTGCGCCGAAGCCAGCAGGTGACCGGCGCGAGGGCCGGAAAATTACGTGGCGCCACTGGCGTTTAGTGGAAGCGGGTATCAATTCGGGCAGGATATCGTCCAGCAAAGCGAGCTTTTGAAAAGCGGCATTATTTCCTGGGTCCGCTTCCAACCATTCAGTCAGCGCGTCCCAGTCGTCGAAGTCTGGATCGCGCGCACGAATGGTCCAAGCAATTGCCTGCTCCTCAATTAATGAACCATTTGCCGACATCATTTATCCTTCAGCACCAAGACGGAGTCATGTTGGTCATTCCGTATCGAAC
>JBGSVG010000284.1:0-10360 GCA_041753095.1 Sphingorhabdus sp.
CTTCCGAACTCACGCCGCCCGCACCGGGTTCATTTGGTGCTTCGCCGCAGCCAGTCATAAATGCCAGAATGATTGCAATTGGAATGGCCGCTTTCCTCATGCCTGGGTCGATAGCCTGCAAATGGGCAAAGAAAATGGCCGCCCTGCAAGCAGGACGGCCCTTTCTGTTTTAGCGTAAGCTAAAGCGCGAATTACTTCGCAGCTTCCTTAGCAGCGTCAGCCATTTCGCCAGCCTTAGCAGCGGCGTCGGTTGCAGTTGCAGCAGCGTCGCCAGCCTTGTCAGCCATTTCACCAGCCTTAGCAGTTGCATCAGCGTCGGTTGCAGTTGCAGCAGCGTCGGTAGCAGCGTCAGCGCCTTCTACAGCAGCGTCAGCAGCTTCAGTGGTTGCTTCTGCAGTTGCATCGGTAGCTTCTTCAGCGCCTGAGCATGCAGCCAGACCGAGCGAAGCGGCGAGTACGAGAGATACAGCAATTTTCTTCATTTGGGAAAACCCCCTAGCAAAACTTATTGAAAAACCTGACAGGCACACAGCAACATGTGCAGCAATACCTGCGGTTCGTCCCTCTAGCCCCTTCATATTTTCATGGCAATCGGGTTTTTTGTCGGCACGCGACGATTGGACCTAGTTTTGAGGCTAACTCTACTAGAAAGGTAGAAAACACAGGGATTTCGAGCCGATTGACATCATATAAAGAATTCTTTATATGCTAATCCATGATCGATTTGCTCAACATAACGCGTGCTCTAGCTGACCCGACGCGTTTGCGAATCGTTTTTCTGGTTCTTAAACTCGAGCTTTCCGTCGGCGAGCTTGTGCAGATTTTGGGCCAAAGCCAACCGCGCGTTTCCCGCCATGTGAAGATATTGGACGAAGCCGGGATATTGGAACGCCGAAAAGAAGGAAGCTGGGTATTCATGCGGCCGGGTCCAGTAATGACCGATGGGAGGCTGGCTCCTCTATTTGCAAGTACTGATATCACGCAAGCCAAGGCCTTTCAGCGCGACTTGCTTAAGCTGGAAGAGGTACGCACAGCCCGTACCGATATGGCAGCTGCCTATTTTGAAGCTCATGCCAATGAATGGGACTCGTTGCGATCTCTCCACGTGGCCGAATCGGAAGTCGAGGCGGCAATCGGAAAAATACTCCGCACAGAGCCATTGGGTGCCGTTCTTGACGTGGGAACGGGCACGGGCAGAATGATGGAGCTTTTTGCCGATCATGCCCAACATTTTGTTGCATTGGATAGCAGCACGGAGATGCTCAGATTGGCGCGGGCCAAGCTCGCGAGCATAGATGCTGCCGCTGCCAAAAATGTCGATTTCATGCTCGGCGATTTCAATGCGCTACCACTTGATGACGCCGCGTTTGATACCGTTATCTTTCATCAGGTACTTCATTACGCGCAACATCCTGAAGGCGTAATCGCAGAAGCAGCGCGCGTGCTTGCTGCCAAAGGGCGACTGTTAATCGTCGATTTTGCTGTGCACGACCGGGAAGAGCTGCGGACGGTTCATGCGCATGCACGGCTCGGCTTTTCTGATGATTTGATAACCAAGGCATTTCAAGCCAGCGGCGTACATCTGGCGCATCATGTCACGTTGGGCGGCGGTGAATTAGCCGTAAAGGTCTGGATGGGCCGGAAACACGGGCTGGCAATGGCTGCGCCCAACAATAATTTGAGGATAGTTGCATGATACTCCCCCTAGCCCAGATGCAGGAAGCAAGCCGCGCTGTGGCAACCCCTTTGTTTGCTGGGCTTTCTGGCGATTGCGAGATTAGTTTCGAATTTTTTCCGCCTAAAACCGAAAAAATGGAAGAGCAGCTGTGGGACTCGGTGGTGACGCTAGCCCCGCTAGCCCCGCGCTTTGTGTCGGTGACATATGGTGCAGGTGGCACCACCCGCGAGCGGACGCATAATACGGTAGCTCGGATCTCACGCGAAACCGATATTCCGGCAGCAGCCCATCTCACCTGCGTCGAAGCATCAAAGGACGAAATTGCCGATGTCGCCAACGCCTATTGGGAAGCGGGCGTCCGGCATATCGTTGCCTTGCGCGGTGATGCGCCAAATGCGGACGGCAAATTTGTGCCGCACGCGCAAGGCTATGCCAGCGCCGCTGAACTTGTCGAGGGTTTGCGCAAACTGCATCCGTTCGAGATTTCAGTGAGTGCCTATCCCGAAACCCATCCAGAGGCTTTGTCGGCCGCCACGGACATAGATTTTCTCAAACGCAAATTGGATGCAGGCGCGAGCCGGGCCATCACGCAGTTCTTCTTTGAGCCGGAAACTTTTTTCCGTTTCCGCGATGCCGTTGCGGCGGCGGGGATAGATGCCGAAATCGTTCCGGGCATTATGCCGGTATCAAATTTTGGAGCAATCACGCGTATGTCGAACATGACGGGCACGGCAATCCCGGCGTGGATGGCGCATTTGTTTGAAGGGCTGGATGACCATCCACCCGCGCGGCAACTGGTCGCTGCCACTATCGCTGCCGAAATGTGCCGCCGACTTTA
Organism: Sphingorhabdus sp.; assembly: GCA_041753095.1. GTDB lineage: Bacteria > Pseudomonadota > Alphaproteobacteria > Sphingomonadales > Sphingomonadaceae > Sphingorhabdus_B. Next base: position 2,517 of record JBGSVG010000284.1, read on the forward strand.
CGCAGGCGGCGTGCGCGATTTTCATTTTTATACGCTGAATCGCGCCGAGCTGTCCTACGCTATTTGTCATTTGCTGGGTAAGCGACCTGCCGCAATTGCTCAGGAGAAGGCGGCATGACCCATTCCACCCTTCGACAAGCTCAGGGCTCAGGGCGGACGGCGAGGGAAGAGTTTGCCGCACGCGCCGCGCAACAGATATTGGTGTTCGACGGAGGCTATGGCACCGCCATTCAGGGCTATAAACTGACAGAGGCTGATTACCGCGGTTCGCTCGGCGTAACGCATGACCAGAAGGGCAATAATGACCTGCTGTCCATCACGCGCCCCGATATCGTGAAGGCGATCCACAGCGCCTATCTCGAAGCCGGTGCCGACATGATCGAAACCAACACCTTTAGTGGTACGAAAATCAGTATGGCCGATTATGGCTGCGAGCATCTGGTGCGTGAGCTGAATCTCCAATCAGCCAAAATCGCACGCGAATGTTGCGATGAAGCCGAAGAAAAAGATGGCAAGCGGCGGTTTGTGGCTGGCTCGATTGGCCCGACCAACAAGACGCTCTCGCTCTCGCCGGACGTGAATGATCCTGGCTTTCGCGAAATCGACTTTGACTATCTGAAGGGTGTGTATCGTGAGCAATGCGACGCGCTGATAGAAGGTGGTGTTGATTTTCTGCTGATTGAGACAATTTTCGACACGCTCAATGCTAAATGTGCTGCGATGGCGGCGCAGGAAGCGGCGGAGGCCTCGGGCCGCGACGTGCCGTTGATGATTTCGATGACCATCACCGACATGGCGGGCCGCAATCTGTCGGGCCATACTGTCGAGGCCTTCTGGGCGGCGATCCGCCATGTGAAGCCGCTGACCATCGGCTTGAATTGCTCATTCGGGGCAGACTTGTTGCGACCGCATCTCGCCGCGCTGTCGAAGCAAGCCGATGCGTTGGTCATGGCTTATCCCAATGCGGGCCTGCCCAACGATTTGGCGGAATATGACGAACTGCCGGAAACGACTGCGCAACTTATTGGGCAGTGGCTCGATGACGGGTTGGTCAACATCGTCGGCGGATGCTGCGGTACCACGCCCGCCCACATTGCGGCAATCGCGAAAGCAGTCGAAGACCGCGCGCCGCGTGCAATTCCAACCGCTCCCATCGTAACCCGCCTCGCGGGCCTCGAACCCTTTGTCATGGCCGCCTAAGCCAGAAAAGATGATATGACCCAGAATTCGTCCCGCTTCGTCAATATCGGCGAGCGCACCAACGTTACCGGTAGCGCCAAGTTCAAAAAGCTGATCCTCGCAGGCGACTATGAAGCCGCGGTCGAGGTTGCTCGTGATCAGGTGGAAAACGGCGCGCAGATTATCGACATCAATATGGATGAAGGCCTGCTCGACGCACACGAGGCGATGACGACCTTCATCAAGCGCATTGCCGCTGAGCCTGATATTGCGCGCGTACCGCTGATGATCGACAGCTCCAAATGGAGCGTTATCGAAGCGGGGCTGAAATGCGTGTCGGGTAAGCCGATCGTCAACTCGATTTCGATGAAGGAAGGCGAGGAGGCTTTCCTGCATCATGCGCGGCTGTGCATGGCTTATGGCGCGGCGGTTGTGGTGATGGCGTTCGACGAGACCGGACAGGCCGATACCAAGCAGCGCAAGGTTGAGATTTGTAAACGCGCTTATGATTTGCTCGTCGGCATCGGTTTTCCGCCCGAAGACATTATTTTCGATCCCAATATTTTCGCGGTGGCGACTGGGATTGAAGAGCATAATAATTACGGTGTCGACTTTATTGAGGCACTCAAAGAACTTCGCTTCCTGTGCCCCCACGCCCATTATTCGGGCGGGCTGTCGAACCTGTCGTTCAGCTTCCGCGGCAATGAGCCGGTGCGCCGGGCAATGCACTCGATCTTCCTCTATCATGCGATCCCAGCGGGGCTCGACATGGCCATCGTCAATGCAGGCCAGCTCGATATTTACGATGATATCGACCCTGAACTGCGCGTAGCGTGCGAGGATGTCATCCTCAACCGCGACCCCGACGCGACCGAGCGGCTGATCACGCTTGCCGAGAAATATCGCGGCACCGATGTCGCGCAGGAAAAGGCCGAGGCCGAGTGGCGCGGGTGGGAGGTCAAGAAGCGGCTCGAACATGCGCTGGTCAAGGGTATCGACGCGCATATCGTCGATGACACTGAAGAAGCGCGGCTGGCGATCAAGACGGCCGGCGGCCGCCCCATTGAGGTTATCGAAGGGCCTTTGATGGATGGCATGAACGTCGTTGGCGACCTGTTCGGATCGGGCAAGATGTTCCTGCCGCAGGTGGTGAAATCCGCGCGAGTCATGAAGAAGGCCGTCGCGCATCTATTCCCCTATATCGAAGCCGAAAAAGAGGTCGGCGCGAAGGGCAAAGGCAAGATCATCATGGCGACCGTCAAGGGCGACGTCCATGATATCGGCAAGAATATCGTCGGTGTCGTGCTTCAGTGCAATGGTTTCGAGATTGTCGATCTGGGCGTGATGGTGGCATGGTCCGAAATACTGAAAGCGGCGAACGAGAATGACGCCGACATGATCGGGCTGTCCGGGCTTATAACGCCGTCATTGGACGAGATGGTAACCGTGGCCGAGGAAATGCAGAAAGCGGGAATGACGATGCCGCTGATGATTGGCGGTGCCACGACTTCGAAAACGCATACGGCACTTCGTATCGAGCCAGTTTATTCCGGCCCCGTGATCCACGTCCTAGACGCATCGCGCGCAGTGGGTGTGGCCGGCACGTTGGTCAGCGACACGATGGCTGACAAGTTCGTCTCCGATACCCGCGCCGAATATGAACATATTCGTATCGCGCGTGCCGGTAAGACCGCCAAGCCGCTCGCCACGCTTGAGGAAGCCCGCGCCAATGCGTTTGAGATGGACGAGGCGTTGAAACCTACCGCGCCGCTCCAGCCCGGTGTTCATGCCTATGACGATTGGGATTTGGCGGACTTGCGCAACTATATCGACTGGACGCCATTTTTCCGCGCGTGGGAATTGCATGGCAACTATCCGGACATATTGACCGACCCCGTTGTCGGCGAAAGCGCAACCAACCTGTTCGCTGATGCCCAGGCGATGCTCGACAAAATCATCAACGAGAAATGGCTTCGCGCCAAGGGTGTGGCGGGGCTTTGGCCGTGCACGCGCAAGGGCGATGATGTTGTCATTCACCTTGACGACGAAAGCCATGTGCGGCTGCCATTCTTGCGCCAACAGGTCGCCAAGCGCGAGGGCCGGGCCAACATATCCCTTGCTGATTTTATCAGCCCGAACGGTGACTGGATCGGCGGCTTTGCCGTCACCACTGGTCATGGCATCGGCACGCATCTGGCGCAGTTCAAAGCCAATATCGACGATTATTCCGACATCATGCTCAAAGCGCTCGCCGACCGGCTGGCCGAAGCCTTTGCCGAACGCATGCACGAGCATGTCCGTAAGGACTTATGGGGCTATGCGCCCGACGAGCAGTTCACGATGGAAGCGCTGAATCGTGAGGAATATCGAGGCATCCGTCCCGCTCCCGGCTATCCGGCCTGCCCCGACCACAGCCTGAAACCAATCCTGTTTGATCTCCTTGATGCGACGCACAAGACCGGCATCACGTTAACTGAAAGCTTTGCGATGCTGCCGACGGCAGCAGTTAGCGGCTTCTACTTCGGCCACCCGCAATCCGAATATTTCGGCGTCGCGCGGATCGGCGAGGATCAGGTTGCCGATTATGCACAGCGGCGAGGACTCGAGCTGGACCGTGCGCGGCAATATCTAAGGCCGAACCTCAACGAATAGTCGCTGCGCTGTCCCCCAAGGGGACGACGCGTTTCAGTGTTGGTTAATCGGCTGGATTGATAGCAATATCTTGCCCTAAACTGGCGGCAGACCTTGAAACGGGATCAAAGCCCATGAAGAAGACCTCGCTCCTATTGGCTATCACATTGTCCGCCGCTGCATCGGCGCAAAACGCCGCGCCGTTCCAGAACGCCGAAACCGGGCGCTCTTATGGCAGCATGCAAGCGGCGGTCGATGCCATCGGCGAGGGCGAAGGCACCATCATCATCGCGCCCGGCACATTCCGCCAATGCGCCATCCAAAAGGCAGGCGTTATCGCTTTCCGCGCATCGGTCCCCGGCCAGACCATCTTCGACAGCGCAACCTGCGAGGGCAAGGCCGCCCTGGTCCTACGCGGCGACGCGGCTAGCATCGACGGAATCATCTTCCAGAATATGCGTGTGCCCGACGCGAATGGTGCGGGGATCAGGCTGGAAAAGGGCGATCTCACCGTCACCCGCGCGATATTCCGCAACAGCGAGCAGGGAATATTGACCGCAGAGGACCGGACAGGTGAAATCCGGATCGACCAGTCGACCTTTTCCGGTCTTGGCCGCTGTGACCGGGGTCTTTCCTGCGCGCACAGCATTTATATCGGCGAATATGGCGCGCTGACCGTTACCAATAGCCGCTTTGAGCGCGGCAATGGCGGGCATTATGTGAAGAGCCGTGCAACGCGCGTGTCGATCACCGACAACGCCTTCGACGACACAAGAGGCAAGGAAACCAACTACATGATCGATTTGCCGGGTGGCGCGGTCGGCAGCATTGCGCGCAACATATTTGTGCAAGGGGCAAGCAAGGAAAATTACAGCGCCTTCATCACCGTCGCGCCCGAAGGCCGAACGCAGTCGAGCGTTGGCCTTTCGATCAGCGCCAATGAGGCGAGTATTGCGCCGGGTGTCGACCGCGAGACGGTGTTCCTGGCGGACTGGTCGGGTGACCGGATTGCGCTGGGTGCCAACCGGCTGGGTCGGGGGTTGAAGCCGTTCGAGCGGCGGCAGCCTTAGATTTACCGCCCCTGCGCGCGCCACCTTCTGACAACGCGCTCCAGTATCTCGGCTTCGCCGCCGGTTTCCTGCCACAATTGGCTGAACAGCGGATCTTCGGATGCCGGTCGTTTTTCTTCTTCGAGATTGTCGAGCGCGACGCGGATGGGGATGCTGACACCTTCGCCGCAGATGATGCATTCGCGATTGCGCAAGGCTGGGATGGAATCGAGGAACCCGCGCGCGCCTTCGGGCATGGCGGCGCGGACAAAGGCTTGGTCGCGGTCGTTGTTGAGGCGCATCGAAATGATCGTGCCGCACTGCGACAACACACCTTCGGCCAAGTCGGAGGGACGCTGCGTAATCAGGCCCAAAGACACGCCATATTTACGGCCTTCCTTGGCGATACGTTCCAATATCGAGCGAACCGCGCTGTCCTTCGACACGCGGTCGGATGGGATGTAACGGTGCGCTTCCTCGCAGACGAGTAAGATGGGGCGCTGCGCCTCGTTGCGTGACCAGATGGCATAATCGAAGACAAGCCGCGAAAGCACCGCAACCACGGTGGAGGTGATATCCGATGGCACGCCCGACACATCGATGATCGAAATAGGCTTGCCACCGCTTGGAAGCCGAAAGATCTTGCCGACAAATTCGGCCATCGTGTCGCCGACGAGCATTCCTGAAAACATGAAGTTATAACGCGGATCGGCCTTCAACTCGTCGATTTTTCCCTTGAGGCGCATGAAGGGCGCGCTGTTGGTCGCCTTGTCGAGCTTGCCCATTTCGGTCTGGATGATGTTGGTGAGGTCGGACAACAAATAGGGGATCGGCGCATCGACCGTAAGCTTGCCAATGCTTTCGGCAATGCGGTTCTTGCTGCGCGCTTGAAGCAAACAGCGCGCAAGGATGTCCATGTCGATTTGCTTGTCGTCGCCGTTGGATGTCACGAACACTTCGACATGCTCGGCAAAGTTCATCATCCAATATGGCATGTTGAGGTTGTTCACATCGAACAGCGCACCATTGTGTTTGAACGCGGCGCTATATTCGCCGTGCGGATCGATCATCACGATATGGCCTTCGGGCGCGATGTCGCAGATCTTGTGAAGGATGAGCGCAGCGCTCGTCGATTTACCGGTACCGGTCGACCCCAGCAAAGCGAAATGCTTGCCGAGCATGGCATCGACATACAGCGCGCCACGGATATCCTTGGTCGGAAACACGGTGCCGATTTCGACATGCGCGCGGGCATCGGCAGCATAGACCTGCTTCATATCAGGGCTGGAGACGGCGTAGACTTCGCTGCCGGGAACCGGATAGCGGGTGACACCGCGGCGGAAATTGTAGATTTTGCCGGTCAGTTTTTCCTCATCACCTTCGCCGAGAAAATCGACTGCAGCCATGATGACGCCCTGATCGCGCTCGTGCAGCTTTTGCGTACGGATGCTGGCGAGCAACCAGGTGTTGCCGACGCGAATCTTGATCTGGCTGCCGACCTGTCCGGCCATCGCGATGCTGGGGTCGTTATGCGGCATCAACTCGTTCAATATTGCGGCGTCGAGCGTTACTTGCGAACCGGAACCTGCAATCTCCATTACAAAGCCGATATGGTGCAGCGCCGGGCCACTGACAGGCGATCGTACGACGGGAGGTTCCGGGTCGCGTGATGGCGGCATGATGGGCACTTGAGTCAGCGAAGCCGCTGCCGATCCGGCGCTTTCGACCGGCTGGCCAGAGGAAAACTGATGATTTCCCGTGATATCCATGTTGCGAACTGTCCCTGTTGCCGTAAATCGAAAGGCATAGGGTCAGAAGGTAAAGAATTATTTACTATGCGGTGACGCGGTTCATCTCATAGTCGCTGGAAAACATAGCCTGCGAACCAGCCCAGCAAGAGCGATACCAGCACCGCCATTGCGCCGTAAAATAGCGAATAATCCCGCGCCAATATCGTCACCAGCTGTTCGAACCCGGTTTTGCGGATGCGAACCTCTACATTGTCGTCGGCAACGATCACCCGTCCATCGCGGATAAGCAGAGTTTCGGCTGTGTAGATACCAACCGGGACGCTCGAAGGAATGTTGAGCCGGGCCCGATACAGAACCTGGTCGGTTATCTCGACGGTGCCTGCTTCCTGCCTAAACAGCCCATTGCGACTGTTCAGGTCGACAAGGCCGCTGACGAAGCGGCGCTGTTCCTTGGCATCGACTTCGCCGCTGGGCGATAATTGCAATTTGTCGAGGCCGAGCTCGTAAATGGCGGCGGTCTTGTCGTTGACGATAGTGTCCAGCGGCCGCGACGATGCAATCGCATAATAAGCCGGGACCGACCGGAAATCACTACTGTCGGCATTAATCCATATGCCCGCAATCTTCTGCTTTTCGCGCAAGGTAATCGGGCGGGTCGGGCCGCGCAGGACGACGGCGACGTCAATCTGGCCTTCGGGTGCAACCCCGCGCGGATAGATGATGGCACCGAACAGCAGCATTTCGGCACCCGTAAAGCCCGACTGAATATCGATTTGCCGTTGCGACACGTCGGGTACCAGCTTGGGCACATTTTGTGCCAATGCCATGCCGGGCAGCAGCATGAACAGGAAAGCGAGCAGCAACCTCATAGCGCCTGCACCGTATAAATCTCGTCCGGACGCCAGCCGAGCCCCAGCGCCATGCGGATAGCAACGAGCAGCACGATCGCGGCGAGCAGCAGCCGCAGATATTCGGGGCGCATCCGCTGCGCTAGGCGTGCGCCGATCTGCGCGCCGGTGACGCTGCCGATCAAAAGGAAGACCGCGAGCACGATATCGACCGCCTTGGTGGTCAGACTGTGCATCATCGTTGAAGCCATCGTAACGAACAATATCTGGAACAGCGAGGTGCCGACCACCACTTGCGCGCCCATGCCGAGCAGATAAAGCATCGCAGGAACCATGATGAAACCGCCGCCGACGCCCAGCAGCATCGTCATGATCCCGGTGACAAA
>JBGSVG010000285.1:0-18153 GCA_041753095.1 Sphingorhabdus sp.
TTCAATCGCGGAGAGTATCGCCAATCCTACCTTGCCACCAACGCCCTGCACGCCGGTCAGCAGGCGGAACCAGTCGCGTTCCTCTTTGGTGGCAAAGCCGATCAGGCGCATGTCGTTTTCGCTGACCTGCATTTCGGTGAAGACCGTGGCGAAATCGTCGCTCTTGCCGAGCGCAGCCAATGTTCGAGCGCTCGCCTGCACCAGATAGCCGACGCCGCTGACGTCGATTACCAGATGGTCGGCGCCGGTTTCGTCAATGCGGCCGTAAAGCTTTGCGATCATGTCCGCCCCTTCATTTGCGACGGTTAGCGCGGCGTAGACTCAAGGGCAAGAAAAAGAGAACAAGAGGCGAACTAAGCCCGCATATGATGCGCGTGCGTAATGGCCACAGCCAATGCATCGGCGGCATCGGGGCCTGCTAATTTCAGCCCCGGCAGCAATATCCGCAGCATCGCCTGAATCTGTTCCTTGTCGGCCTTGCCCGTGCCAACGACCGATTTCTTGACCAGCCGCGCGGCATATTCAGTGACGATAACCCGGGCCTTGGCAGCACCCAGCAAAACCACGCCGCGCGCCTGACCCAGCTTCAGCGTCGATTGCGGGTTCTTGTTCACGAAGACTTCCTCGACCGCGACCGTGTCGGGACGGAATTCGTCAATTACCGCGCTCAGTTTCGCATCGAGCAACAGCAACCTGTTGGCCAACGGCAATTTTGCGTCGGTCTCAATCTCGCCATTGTCGATATGGCTCAGGCGGTTTCCTTCCTTGCGGATGACTCCCCAGCCGGTGGTGCCAAGGCCGGGGTCAAGCCCGAGAATGATCATCCCAGCTTCGCCATGACCTCGTCGGAAACGTCGTAATTGCCCCAGACGGTCTGGACGTCGTCATCCTCTTCGAGCGCGTCGATCATTTTGAGCAAAGTCGCGGCATTGGCTTCATCGACCTCGACCAGTAACTGCGGCTTCCACGCGAGCTTGGCGCTTTCGGCTTCGCCCAATGATGCTTCGAGCGCCTTAGCGACCTCGTGCAGCGCGTCCATGCTGGTCCAGATTTCGTGCTCGTCTTCACCCGATTCCACGTCCTCTGCGCCTGCTTCGAGTGCGGCTTCAAACACGCTGTCGGCATCACCGACGCTGGCCGGATAAGTAATCAGGCCCATCCGGTCAAAGCCGTGGCTCACGGCACCAGAGGCACCCAGATTGCCGCCATTTTTGGAAAAAGCGGTACGGACATTGGTCGCGGTGCGGTTACGGTTGTCGGTCAGCGCCTCGACGATGATGGCAACGCCGCCCGGGCCATAGCCTTCATAGCGCATTTCGTCGTAATTTTCGGCATCGCCGCCGCTTGCCTTGTCGATGGCCCGCTGGATGTTATCCTTCGGCATCGATTGCGCCTTGGCGGCATTGACCGCGAGGCGGAGGCGCGGGTTCATGTCAACGTCGGGCATCCCCATTTTCGCCGCAACAGTGATTTCGCGGCTGAGCTTGGAAAACTGCGCCGAACGCTTCTTGTCCTGCGCGCCCTTGCGGTGCTGGATATTCTTGAATTTACTATGGCCTGCCATGGCTCTTTTCTTCTCTCAAGCTGAAACTGAAGGCGCGCCCTTACATCAGGGAAGCGCACTTCGGCAAGCGGTCTGCTTTACCCTAGTTTCACCGCCGTACCGCTCGCCGTGACCATCAGCATGGAGCCTTCCTTGCCCAGCACTTCATAATCAAGATCGATGCCGATAACGCCGTTCGCGCCCAATCGGCGGGCTTCTTCGGCAAGTTCAGCGAGTGCAGTCTGGCGCGCATCCCGTAACGAGTTCTCGTAAGCACCGGCGCGGCCGCCCACGATATCGCGGATACCAGCGAACAAATCCTTGAAGATATTCGCGCCGACAATGCATTCGCCGGTAACAACGCCCAGATATTCGCGGACGGGTTGGCCTTCAACGGCGGTGGTGGTGGTCATCAACATCATGCTCTCCTTTTCAGGCTTTATTATGCCAAACCAAGCGCCGATTTGTAAGTATCCAAAATGGCTTCCATCTCCTGACGGTCGTCTTGGCTCATCTTGCGCAAACGGACGATCTGCCGCATGATCTTGGCGTCATAACCTTGGCTTTTAGCCTCCGAATAGACATCACGGATGTCGTCGGCGATGCCCTTTTTCTCTTCTTCCAGACGCTCGATGCGCTCGATGAAAAGACGCAGTTGATCGGCGGCGACATTGCCTTCGGCCATGATATTCTCCTGTTATGTTGGGTGGGGGCACTAGCCCCGAATCAGAATGAGCAGGCCTTAGTGCGATGGGGAGTTCTTCGCCACGCTTTCCTTCATGCGCTGCAGCTTTTCGGGCGTCGCTTCGCTCTGGTATTTGGCTTTCCATTCGGCGGCGGGCATCCCGTGGATGAGTTCGCGGGCTTCGTCTTTGGTCAATTCGGGTTGAACCTCCATCACCCAATCGGCAAGGCAATTGCGGCAAAATCCGGCGAGGCCCATCAGGTCGATATTCTCGGCGTCTTGCCGGTGCTGCAAATGCGCGACTAGGCGGCGGAATGCGGCTGCGGCTCCTGCGTCTGAAATCTGTTTGTCATTATGCATAGCTATGCGCCCTTTCGGTTACTGGCTTGCCCCGTTATGGGGAGTGAAAGCGACAAAATCCATAAGAGCGGAGCCTTTCCAAATGCAATATCACAAGCCGCGCATGCGCAAGGTCCGTATTCTCGCTACGCTGGGTCCGGCAAGCGATACGCCGGAGATGATCGAAAAGTTGTTCCGGGCAGGTGCTGATGCTTTCCGCGTCAACATGAGCCACGGCGAACAGGCGGATAAGGTGCAGTTAATCGCCAACATCCGCGCTCTTGAAAAAGCCTATAATCGGCCGACGACGATATTGGTCGATCTGCAAGGGCCCAAGCTGCGTGTCGGGACTTTCGCTGCAGGCAAGGTCGAACTCAAAACCGGCGCAAATTTCCGGCTCGATACCGACAAGAAGCCGGGCGACGCCCACCGAGTCTTTCTCCCCCACCCGGAAATTTTCGCAGCGCTGGAAATCAATGCCCGGCTGCTTCTAGACGATGGGAAGCTTGTCCTTCGTGTTACCGAGATTGGTCCCGACCACATCAATACGAGAGTGGAGGTTGGCGGGATGCTGTCGGACCGCAAGGGGCTGAATGTCCCCGATGTGGTCGTGCCGATTGCCGCGCTCACTGAAAAAGACCGTTCGGACCTTGCCTTCGCGCTCAAACAGGGCGTTGACTGGATCGCCATGTCCTTCGTGCAGCGCCCGGAGGATGTTGCCGAGGGCAAGAAACTCATCGGCAACAAAGCGGCTTTGCTAGCCAAGATCGAGAAACCTGCGGCTATCGGGCGGCTGGAAGAGATACTTGAACTCGCCGACGGCGTTATGGTGGCGCGCGGCGACCTTGGTGTCGAACTGCCACCCGAACAGGTGCCGCCGCTGCAAAAGAAGATCGTTTCGACCGCCCGGCTAATGGGCAAGCCGGTGGTGGTCGCCACGCAGATGCTTGAATCGATGATTACCTCGCCATCGCCGACGCGCGCCGAAGTTTCAGACGTGGCAACCGCGATTTACGACGGTGCCGATGCGGTGATGCTGTCGGCTGAAACCGCAGCCGGAGCTTGGCCGATTGAGGCGGTGTCGATTATGGACCGTATCGCGCAGCAGGTCGAAAGCGACCCCGATTTCTTCAAGCGAATCCACTTCACCGAAACGCCCGCCGATGCCACCACCGCCGATGCGCTGGCCGAGGCGAGCGGAAGGATTGCCGATACCGTCGACACCAGCGCTATCGTCTGTTTCACTTCATCTGGTTCAACTGCGCGCCGTATTTCCCGCGAGCGCCCCTCGGTGCCGCTCCTGGTGTTGACCGCGAGCATGGAAACGGCTCGCCGTCTCGGGCTGCTTTGGGGAGCCTTTGCCGTTCGCACAAGGGATATCGGCTCGTTTGAGGAAATGGTTGCCAAGGGCAAGCGGATGGCGCTGCGCTATCATTTGGGGCAGGCCGGCGGGCGGATCATCATCATGGCGGGTGTGCCGTTCGGAACCCCGGGTTCCACCAATGTGCTGCACATCGTTCGGCTAACCGGAGATGAGCTTAAAGGGCACTAAGGCAAAAGCAGGCTGCTGTCGCCGTAGCTGTAGAAGCGATAATCGTTGGCGATTGCGTGAGCATAGGCAGCCTGCATCGCCTCTCGCCCCATTAGCGCGCTTACCAGCATGAATAACGTGCTCTTCGGCAAATGGAAATTTGTCATCAGACCACCCACTGCCTTGAATCGGTAGCCGGGGGTGATGAAGATGTCGGTATCGCCTTCGAACGGCTGGATGTTGCCATGGTCGTCCGCCGCACTTTCGATCAGCCGAAGTGAGGTTGTGCCCACCGCGATTAGTCGGCCTCCTGCGGCCCTGATAGCGTTCAGACGATTGGCTGTAGCAGGATCAATCCGTCCCCATTCGCTGTGCATCTTATGGTCAGTGGTGTCGTCCGCCTTTACCGGCAAAAAGGTTCCGGCGCCAACATGCAGAGTCAAAGTCGCAGTTTCGATGCCCGCGTCTCCAATCGCCGCCATCAGTTCGGGCGTGAAATGCAGCGAGGCAGTGGGCGCTGCAACAGCCCCATCCTTCTGGGCAAACATCGTCTGGTAATCGTTACGGTCTTGCGCATCAGTTGCTCGCTTGCCCGCAATATAGGGTGGTAGCGGCATGGTGCCTGCGCGCTCAAGCAAGGCTTCGACCGGCTCTTCGCCTTCAAAAAACAAATTGAAGCTGCCATCGTTATGCCGGGTTTCTGCAATGGCAGTCACGCCTTTGCCAAAATCGACCTGCTCGCCCACACGTAGCCGTTTTGCATTACGAATGAAGGCTTGCCAGCGACGCAGATCGATGCGTTTGTGCAGCGTTGCGCCGATCTTTGCATCGCCCCGGCGACCCTCAAGCTGCGCAGGAATAACGCGGGTGTCGTTGAAAATGAGGCAATCGCCTTTGCGCAACAGCTGCGGCAGATCACCCACATGGCGGTTAACAAGCTCGTCACTCGAAACGCACAACATCCTCGCTGAATCGCGCGGACTTACCGGACGCAGCGCTATCCGGCCCGGGGGCAGGTCAAAGTCAAACAAATCTACGCGCATGGCGGTGTGGCCGCGCGCTCAGCTTCCGCTGAGCTGGTCGACCGTGATCGGCGCTTCTGCGGTTGGTGCAGGTGTAGCTGGTGGAGCAAAGGCGGGCGGCGGGACATTATCCGCAGCAATCGATGCCTGCAGTACTTTGCTGGGATTCGCAGGCGGTTCGCCGCGTTCTATGGCATCGACATATTGCATGCCCGACGTCACCCGGCCGAACACCGTATATTTGTTGTCGAGGCTGAACCGCGGCTGGAAGCAGATAAAGAACTGGCTGTTCGCGGTATCGGGTTCGTTGGTGCGCGCCATCGACACCGTACCGCGCAAATGCGGCGTTTTGTTGAATTCGGCTTTCAGGTCGGGCAATTCGGATCCGCCCTGACCTGTGCCTTTGGGGTCGCCGGTCTGCGCCATGAAGCCGTCAATTACCCGATGGAAAACCACACCATTGTAAAAGCCCTGCCGGGTGAGCGTCTTTATCCGATCGACATGTGCAGGTGCCAGCGTCGGGAACATCTGTATTGTCACGCGGCCCCCGGTAGAAAGGTCAAGCACCAGCATATTTGCGGTGTCTGGCGCTGGTGACACTGTCGGCGCGATCGCCGGGGCTTCTTGGGCATGACCGGATGCCGACCAACCGAGAGCCGGAATAGCTAGCGCCATAAAGGCCACAAACCGGCGGAATAAAGTCAAATTAGCAAACATCAAAATGTCTAAGCTCCAAAAGAATATGCGCTCTCTTAACTGAGCCAGCTGTCACTGTCATGAACGAATTTGGACGCCAGAATTCACCTGAGTACCCGCGAACCGCTACTGTGGCATAAAAGCGACATAGCTGAAATATTATTGTCAAAACCGTGCATTTTCTTGCGCAAAGCACGCGTTTCAGCCAGTACAGCCTCAACCCGGAGGGACAATGCTCGTTTTCGCACGTCTTGTGTGCACGAAATTGGCAGACGTACTGGGGAGTTTTACTGGATTGCGGGTGCCGCTGCTGCGCCGTTCGCAACCGTCTATCAAAGGGGCTTTACTGTGAAAAAAGCACGTACAAGCAATTTCAAATACACAGCCGCGCCGCTCGCGCTCGGTCTTGCTTTACTCTCAACGCCATCATTCGCTCAGGATGAGGCTGCTGATGAAGAGAGCAGCGAATCTATCGTCGTTACCGGCTCGCGCATTGCGCGTCCAAATCTCGATTCGAGCAGCCCCGTTGCTGTTGTAACCGGTGAGCAGACCACCGAGAACGCCGATATCACGCTTGACACCTATCTGAACACACTGCCTGGCGTTAACCCAGCCGGCACCTCGACGTCGAATAACCCGGGCAATGGTGGCCAGTCGAACATTGACCTTCGTGGTTTAGGTTCGAACCGTAACCTCGTCCTGATCAATGGCCGTCGCCCAATGGTGTCTGCATCGAACCAGACCGTCGACCTTAACACCATCCCGCAAGGCCTCATCGAGCGTATCGAGGTCGTCACCGGCGGTGCTGGCGCCGCTTATGGTGCCGACGCTATCGCGGGTGTCGTCAACATGATTCTGAAGGATGATTTTGAAGGCGTCGATCTGCGTGCGACTTACACGAACACCATTCCTGAAACCGACTCCCGTGAATATCAAATCAGCGGTGTAATCGGTGGCAACTTTGCCGACGGTAAAGGCAACATTGCTTTCGCTGCTGAATATTCGAAGCGCCAAGCACTGATCAAGGGTCAGCGCGAATTCGCATCACAGGCGACATCGACCACCGGTTCTTTCCCAACCGGTACTTTTGTTAACAGCGGCACCAACCCGATTACTCAGGCTTCGGTTGATGCTTTGTTTGCGACCTACGGTGTTGCCGCGGCGCAAACCCCGCGCATCACGCAGTTGGGCTTCAACTCCGATGGTACGCTCTACGGTCGCGGCACCTTCAACAGTCCAGTTGACGTTGCCAACTTCCGGTACTCGCTCGATTCGGCTGCAAATCCGAACTTGAACTTCTTCCCGGATTTCTACAGCTACAACTTCGACATCATCAACCTGCTGGTGTTACCGCTGGAGCGCAAGTCTGCGTTTTTGCAGGGCAACTATGAAATCAACCCATCATTCGACTTTTTTGTCCAGGGTGGTTTCACCGAATACACCTCGTCGACTGCACTGGCTCCTACGCCGGTCAGTACTGGTATCGTGAATACCCTTTCAACGGCATCGGGCTTGAATGCCCGTTCGCCATTGGTTGAAGTGGGTCAGCGCATCACTGGCTTCGTTGTGCCGGTAACAAACCCGTTTGTTTCGACCGACCTCCGCACGCTTCTGAACACGCGTACTGGTAATGACCCATTGCTTTCCGGCACTGGGGCAGCCGAAGGCATTCGTATCGGTTACCGTTTCCTTGGTACCGGTCTACGCGAGTCGACCAACGAGAATGAAGTGCTTCAGGCTCTTGCTGGTTTGCGCGGCGAAATCGCTCCGGGCTGGCGCTATGAAGCTTATTACAGCTGGGGCAAGACCACCATCGACACGACGGCTGCGGGTAACGTGAACGTGCAGCAGGTCCAGCGCCTCCTTGAGGCTCCAGATGGCGGTGCCAGCCTTTGTGCGGGTGGATTTAATCCTTTCGGTATTCAGCCGCTGTCGCAAGCATGCGTTGACTTCGTTGATGAAGTTGGCCGGACCCAGACAAGCTTCACTCAGAAAATTGCGCAAGCCTATGTCACAGGTGAGCTAACCGAACTGCCAGGCGGCCCGCTCGGCATTGTGCTTGGTGCTGAATCGCGGAGATTCCGTTACGAGTTCGATCCTGGCGCATTGTTCGGCCCGATTGCCGGTTTCAACACCGGTACGCCTGACCTTGGTACTAACAGCTTCCTCGATTTCTTCGGCGAACTGCGTGCGCCGATCATGGACAATCTGGAAGTCTCGCTGACGGCACGTCATTCGAAGAGCGATTTCAATGACATTGCCAACGGTATCGATGGTTCACCTTCAAGCGATTGGGCCTATGGCGGCACCGTGTCGTGGTCACCTATCGATGCGGTTCGCTTGCGTGCAAGTTATCAGCATTCGGTTCGTGCGCCAAACTTTGGTGAGTTGTTCTCGGGCGGCGGCAGCTTCCCGCAGATCTTCGATCCATGCTCGGTTACCTCAAACTTCCGTACGACCGGTGGTGCTGCTGCGGCAAATATCTGCCGTAACGGTGCATTTGGCGGTGCAGGTCGCGGTGTCGGTGCAGGTACACTCAACACCTTTGTTGCTACACCGGGTGCACAGGCATTCATTACGGTCACGGGTAACCCAGACCTGAAGCCTGAAAAGTCCGATACGTTTACCTTGGGTGCGGTGTTCAATGCTGCAGGCTTCACAGGGTCGGTTGATTATTACAACATCAAGATCACCGACACGATCTTCAGCCCAGACGTTAACGAGATCATCGCTTCCTGCTATGGTTACAATGACATCAACGCTGGCCTTGATCCGAACAGCCCATATTGTGCTGGTATCGCCCGTTCGGGTGACGCCATCACGGGTATTTACCTGCCTGCTTCGTTGGGTGGTGATGCCAATGGCTATTTCCAAGGTGCAAACCTTGGTTCGATCAAGACATCGGGTATCGATGCCCAATTGGGTTATCGTCTGCCTACCTCGTTCATCTCAGAAACATCTGCATTGAACCTCAATCTCTCGGTCAGCTATTTGATTGACTTCGTGAATGTTGGTTTGGGTGGCTTGAAAACGGACTATGCGGGCACTGCATCTTACTTCGGAGCAGGGCTCGGAACCAGCTTCCCACGCTGGAAGGCAACGTTGAACGCCGGACTTAACTTTGATGAGAATCTGAGCTTCCACACCCGTGTCCGCTTCATTGATAAAATGGAAAACCGCGCTTCGCGTCAGTATATCGGTGAAACCTTCACCGGACCTGGCAAGATCTTCTACTTCGATTTTGCGTTGCAAGCCGAAGTCGAAGCGCTGACCTTCCGTATCGGTTTGAACAACGCGTTCGACAAGAAGCCGCCGCAATATGCACCGAACGTGCAGTCGGGTACCGACCCGTCGACATACGACGTGCTTGGTCGCCGCGCTTATGCGTCGGTTCGTCTGAAGTTCTAAGCATCGCATAAAGCATGTTGGAAAGGGCGGGGCTGGTGCCTCGCCCTTTTCTTTTGTATCGGGCGCACATGAACGGCAACACCCAACAAATGAACGCTGCAATGGCGGCTTATTCGCAGGGCGACCTAAAGGGCGCACGTTCCAAAGGCGAAGCAGCTCTCCGCTTTCAGCCCAATAATCCATCGATTTTGCAGTTTCTTGGCGTGGTCTGCTGCCAGAGCGGCGACCTGGAAAAAGGCACCGCATTTCTTCGCAAGGCAATCGCTAGCGGTGGTGATAGCGTCGACAACCGACTAAATCTGGCGAAGGCCTATGTCGACCTGGGGCAGTTTGACAAAGCCACGGCGCTTTGTGAGGGAACGCTCGCAGATGGATCGCCGGAATTGCAGCGACTTCGCGCCGAAATCCTAAAATCACAGGGACGCGGGCAAGAGGCAATATGGAAATATGAGGATCTCGTTCTTGCTCATCCCAATGATTTCGATAGCTGGAACAATTTAGGGAATGCAAAGCACGGAATGGGCGATTTCGACGGCGCGATGATTGCGCTGCATCGCGCTCGAGAGATCGATCCGTCGTCTTCGCTGGTACATACCAACATTGGCCGACTGCTGA
Organism: Sphingorhabdus sp.; assembly: GCA_041753095.1. GTDB lineage: Bacteria > Pseudomonadota > Alphaproteobacteria > Sphingomonadales > Sphingomonadaceae > Sphingorhabdus_B. The sequence goes on from JBGSVG010000285.1 coordinate 9,840, forward strand.
TTTCGATGGATCGCAATCAGGAAGCATGCATGATGTTGGAAAAGGCAGCAATCTATGCCCCCAATGACCCCGCACCGCTGCTTGAGTTAGGCCGTGCCCTAACAAGTATCGACCACGCGGCTGCCGGCCTTAAGGCACTTGGGACCGCCGCGCGACTCGATCCCAAAGACCCGAAGATTTTCATTGCCATCGGCATAGCGTTTACCGACCTTTCCGATCAGTTGCAGGCTGAAAGGGCATTCCGCTTCGCCATCCAGGCCGACCCAGAATTTTCCCCCGCTTATCTCAATCTCGGCATATTGCTCGAAAAGGCGAACCGCGTTGACGATTTGGAAAAGCTACTCGCCAGCGCGCGGGCGCGCAATCTGAAGGGAGACGACATAGACTATCTCGATGCGCTGCTGGTAAGCCGGAAAGGCGATAAAAAGCGTGCGCTCGATCTTGCGCGAGGAGTTCGCCCGGGTGCTGTCCATTCCGCCACGCTGCACCAATTCATCGGCCAGCTTGCCGACAAGGTTGGCGATATTCATGCTGCCTATGCCGCTTATGAGGATATGAACCGAGCGCAAGCCGAGAGCCCTATGGGCGTGACCGTCGACCGCAGCGCCTATCAGCGGGCAATAGCCGGAATGACGGCAAAGGTGACGCCCGATTGGCATGCGGGCTGGCCCAAGACCGAAACTGTCCAAGAGCCTGCGTCGCCAGTGTTTCTTGTTGGTTTCCCCCGGTCCGGCACGACGTTGATGGACACGATATTAATGGGTCATAGCGCGACGCATGTGCTTGAGGAAATTCCGATTATTGAAACAATCTCGCACAAGGTTGGCGACCTCGACAATATAGCGAGGCTCGGCGAGACGCAGATTGCAGACCTGCGCGCGCTTTATTTCGAAGAGCTGCAAAAGGCAGCGCCTGCGCCCGAAGGCAAGATGGTTATTGACAAAAACCCGCTGTCAATGATCCGCATGCCATTGATCCACCGTCTGTTTCCGGACGCCAAGATCATATTGGCGATGCGTCACCCGTGCGACGTTGTGCTCAGCAACTATATGCAGAATTTCAAACCGACCGAGGCAATGGCAAGTTTTCTGGATTTGCCGAACGCGAGCCGGACTTATGACCGGATATTTGCCTATTGGGAACAATGTCGCGACGTGCTGCCGCTCGACGTTCACGTGATCCGCTACGAGGCGATGGTCGAGAATGTGGAGGCATCCGCCCGCCCGTTATTTGAATTCCTCGGCCTGCCGTGGGAAGAAAAAGTCCTCGATACCCAGAAAACTGCTATTGACCGAGGCTATATCCGCACGCCCAGCTATGCCCAGGTCACCGAGAAGATATATTCTTCGGCCAGCGGACGCTGGCACCGGTATCGCGAATATATGAACGAGGTTCTACCGATTCTGGAACCGTGGGTTACCCGTTACGGCTATAGTCTAGATTGACCTACTCCGTGCAGGTCCTAAACCATCCGGTTACAGAAAGGCGCGGTTCTGGGGCCATCGGTGTGACGTAACTTACGCTGTGTAGCGCGGGCACCGAAAACAGCCGCAATGCGCCCATTGCAGGGGCGAAGGCTTCGGATATGTTACCGTTCTCGTTGTGGAACATCAATAATCCACCCCATTCGGCACGCCATTGGGGAGCCAGACCTAGAACATAGGCGGCATGCCGTCCCTTGCCGGCTACGTCGTCGTCGTGGCTGGTTAGAAAATGCCCCGATGAATAAGCTGTCGCCTGACCATCAGCGAAGTTTATCGCACTTCGATCACTGATTTCCGACAAAAGCCCGAGGACCGGCGGCGACGACATAAATTCCACGAACTGATCGAGAATGGTCCCACTATTTTGTCGATCGCTGCGATCGTCTGACACGCGGATGCTTTCGTAGCGATACTGAAACCCTTCGCGGGCGGCTGATAATACTCGCTGGTCCAGCTCACGGCGACGCGCTTCATCAAATTGCTCAAATTGTACTCTCGGTATCTCGTAAACCTTGTCTCCGGCATTGAGGACTAGCGTCCAATCAACCCTTTCCAGCAAATGCGCACGTAGCATGTCCGCTTCGCCTGCTCCGAGAAAGTTCAATATCTCTACCCGACCATCTGATCTGAATGAATTGGCAGCCCTTGCGACATCAATCGAGCGCCCCAACGAGAACATATTTGCCATGATGTACCAGTCTATCCTTGCAGCCTTGCATTTATTGACAATGCCTGTGCGGCTTGCGTAAAGTAACCCCATAAATTTGGAGTTTGCTATGCGTATTCTGCTGCCCGTGATGGCCCTAGTTTTGAGCACGTCCTATGCCCCATTAGTGCATGCAGATGATGGAGAAGGTGCTCAATCCGAAGACCGGTTAGTCTGCAAGCACCGTAAGAAGACAGGAACCCGTTTCACCACGAAGATCTGTAAAACGGCGGCACAGTGGGACCGGATGGCGGAAGAACATCGCGCAGGATTGAGAGACTTGGTTGATCGGCCCCAAGCCAAGATTTGCGGACCGCAGACTGGCTGCGACTAATTGTTGCTGCTGAAACTCTGGCCGGAAACGGGTAATAAAAGATGAAACTTGATGTGCCGCTGCTGAAATTGCCGCGGCAATATTGTGCGGAGACGCTCGCGGCAGAGGTGGCGGCTTTGCCGCGCAGTGCGTGGATCGCGCATCCGGGGAAGCTTGCGGGCAATGATGCCGTACCGCTGATTACGCCCGGTGGTGTCATTACAAATGGGTTTGCCGGGCCAATGGCTCCGACTGAGCACCTGCTGGCCTGTCCTTACATAATGGAAATCATGGCCGATCTGGGGGCAGTCTGGGGACGCAGCCGTCTTATGGGACTGGCACCAGCTTCTGACGTTCCTGAACATGTCGATGTCGGCTATTACTGGCGTACACATCTAAGGCTACATATTCCGGTCATTACCAACCCAAAGGTCGAGTTCACGTGCGACGGACAGACCGAGCATATGAAAGCCGGAGAGTGTTGGGCGTTCGATTCTTTTTGCCTGCACAATGTACGCAATCTCGGTACGGAAAAGCGCGTGCATCTTGTACTCGATACCGTGGGCGGTGAAAAACTGTGGGATATGATGGTCGAAACGCGCCGTGCCGAAGGCCGGGACTTGCCTTTGAAATTTGTGGAACCGGGCAGCACTCCAATCGACACACTGGCCTACGAGCGGGTCAACACGCCGGAAATTATGTCGGCATGGGAAGTGCGCTGCCACATCGATTTTCTCGTCCGGCAAGCGCCGGAGGTACCGCAGCTTTCCGCGACTATGGATACGCTCGATCGCTTCGCTACCGCTTGGGCAGCGGCATGGGCGCAATATGGACCCTCGGAAGATGGGCTTCCCCGTTTTCAGCAATTGCTTGCAGATATCCGCGTCGACCTGAAACGTGTGGGGGCTGACCGGATATTGCTACACAATGCAGTGCCGCTTGATCGGACACTGAACGAGCTGATTTTCATGGTCGCAACGCCCGCTGCACCGGCAAGAGCGTTGGCGCCGGGTAGCATGTACGCCGCCAACGCCTGATCATGATCGTCTCGCGCAAACACCGTTTTATTTTTGTTGCCGTACCCAAAACCGGGACGCACTCTGTGCGGCAGGCTTTGCGGACGCATATGGGGCCGGACGATATAGAGCAGGCACGGCTTTTCGTGGAGAAGGAATTTCCCATTCCCGAACTGGCCGCGTTGAAGCACGGGCATCTGAGTTTCGAGCAGGTCCGCCCCTTTTTGGGTGAGGAGGCTTTCGGTAGCTATCTCAAATTCGCATTCGTACGCAATCCGTTTGACCGGTTCATATCCTATTGTTCGTTCGCGACCAGCAGACAGGGGAGCTTTGATCGTGACCCGAAGGGCGTGATGCGGCATTTCCTGTTTGTGCAACCACCGCATAACCACATCATTTTCCGGCCCCAACACAGTTTCCTCACTGGTCCCGATGGCGAGTTGCAAACCGACATATTGGGTAAGGTTGAAACGATGCAGGAATCTTACGATGCCATCGCGGAACGTTTGGGTATTGCGATGACGTCGCTGGACCATGCCAATCGATCACGGAGGGGCGACTATCGCGCATATTATGATCAGGAAATGATCGACGGCGTTGCAAAAATTTATGCGCGCGATCTCGAGCTTTTCGGTTATGATTTCTAATGGCCGTCATGGTGCAACCGAATCCGCGCAAGACGCGAACCTTCCGCCATCTGGGGCCAGTGGACATTGCTGCGCTGAAGGAAGCAGTGCTGGCCATAACGGAAGAGCAATGGAATGCGGAAAATGCCGACAAGCCTAACCGTTTCGAGGCGCTGGACATAACCCGCCATATCGTGTTCCGCTTTGTGTCGAATTATCGCGACTGGCGGGACAGCTATGACCGGCCCTTATGGGATGAATGGAAAGAAATCCTGCTGCCCGTGATGGAGGCCGCAACCGCCGATTATGGCTACGAAAACGGAATATATCCACGGGTGATGCTGGCGCGGATGGCGGCAGGCGGAGTCATCCAGCCGCACCGTGATGCCAATCCGGCTGCAAAATGGCCGCATAAAATCCATGTGCCTATTGTCACTAATGATCAGGTTCTATTTCGCGTCGAGGGTGCGCAATATGCCATGCCCGAGGGTGAGGCGGTCGAGGTCAACAATATGGGTGTGCATTCGGTTGAGAACCGGGGGGCGACCGACCGCATCAATCTGATATTCGAATATTACGACCCTGACCAGCCCAACCCGGACTGGTTGCAAGCCGTATTGGATGCACCGCGTTAGGCCAGGCTATTTGGCGAGCGACAATTTGAGCTCACCGTCCCCCTCCTCGACCTTCACCGTTGCGCCATCGGGAACGTCGCCGCGCAGCAGCATATCTGCCAGTGGGTCTTGCAAATAGCGCTGAATGGCCCGCTTTAATGGCCGCGCGCCGTATACCGGATCATAGCCCACACGGCCAAGCCACAATTTGGCCTTGTCCGACAGCGCCATCGTGATCTTGCGATCCTTCAGAAGTTTCTGCACGCGTTGCACCTGAATATCGACGATGGGCGCCATATGCTCAACGCCAAGGCGATGGAACAATATGATCTCGTCCAAGCGGTTGAGAAACTCGGGACGGAAATGGCCGCGGACGATTTCCATAACCTGCGGTTCGACTTCCTTCACATCCTGCCCGTCGTCGAGGCCAGCCAGATACTGACTGCCCAAGTTCGACGTGAGAATGATGAGGGTGTTCGAGAAATCTACGGTTCGGCCTTGTCCATCGGTCAGGCGGCCATCGTCAAGTACCTGCAACAGGATGTTGAACACATCGCTATGTGCTTTTTCAACCTCGTCGAACAGCACGACCTGATAGGGCCGTCGCCGCACGGCTTCGGTCAGAACACCGCCTTCTTCATAGCCGACATAGCCGGGAGGCGCGCCGACCAGGCGGGAGACGCTGTGCTTCTCCATGAATTCGGACATGTCGATGCGGACCATGGCGTTGTCGTCGTCGAACAGGAACGACGCAAGTGCTTTGGTGAGCTCGGTCTTGCCGACGCCCGTTGGCCCGAGAAACAGGAAGCTGCCCAGCGGACGGTTGGGGTCCTGGAGACCGGCGCGGCTCCGGCGGACGGCCTTGGAGACAGCCTCGACAGCATCCTTTTGTCCGATGACGCGGGCACCGATGAGCTGCTCCATGTTCAGAAGCTTGTCGCGTTCGCCTTCGAGCATCTTGTCGACCGGAATACCCGTCCAGCGGCTGACGACCGATGCGATATCTTGCGGCGTGACTTCCTCGCGCAACATTGCATTGCCTGCGGCCGCCTGAGCATCCGCCAATTGCTTCTCAAGGCCCGGAATCATGCCATATTGCAGTTCGCCTGCTTTCGCCAGATCACCGCCGCGTTGCGCCTGATCGAGCTCGATGCGCGCAGCGTCGAGCTGTTCCATGATCTTCGCTTCGGCGGAAATCTTCTCTTTTTCCGCCTGCCATTTTTGCGTCAGCTCGGATGATTGCTGTTCCAGATTGGCAAGTTCATTTTCGAGCGTCGCCAGCCGGTCCTTCGACGCGGTGTCGGTTTCCTTGCCAAGTGCTTCGCGTTCGATCTTCAGCTGAATAATCCGCCGGTCGAGATTTTCGATTTCTTCCGGCTTCGATTCCACTTCCATGCGAAGCCGAGAGGCGGCCTCGTCCATCAGGTCGATTGCCTTGTCAGGCAGGAAGCGGTCGGCAATATAGCGGTGCGACAGCGTCGCGGCACTGACCAGCGCGCCGTCAGTAATCCGGACGCCGTGGTGCAGTTCGTACTTTTCCTTGAGCCCGCGCAGGATCGAGATCGTATCTTCTACCGTCGGTTCGCCGACGAACACAGGCTGGAACCGCCGCTGGAGCGCCGGGTCTTTTTCGACATGTTTTTGATATTCATCGAGCGTGGTCGCGCCGATGCAATGCAGCTCGCCACGCGACAATGCAGGCTTGATAAGGTTGGCCGCGTCCATCGCGCCTTCGCCCTTGCCTGCGCCGACCAGCGTATGCATTTCATCGATGAACAGGATGATATCGCCCTCGGCCTGTTTGACCTCATCAAGCACGCCTTTCAACCGCTCTTCAAATTCACCGCGATATTTGGCGCCCGCGATTAGCGCGCCCATATCGAGCGAGAGCAGTTTGCGATCTTTCAGACTATCGGGCACGTCGCCATTAGCGATACGCAGCGCCAGCCCTTCAGCGATGGCGGTCTTACCCACGCCGGGCTCACCGATAAGAACGGGGTTGTTCTTGGTCCGCCGTGCCAGAATCTGGATAGTTCTGCGGATTTCCTCATCGCGGCCGATAACCGGATCAAGCTTGCCTGCGCGCGCCACTTCGGTCAGGTCGCGGGCGAATTTTTTAAGCGCGTCATAGCGGTCTTCAGCGCCCGCAGTATCGGCTGTACGCCCCCCCGTCAGGTCCTTTATCGCAGCGTTCAGTGCCTCAGACTTTACGCCCGCGGCAGCAAGCGCTTTGCCAGCAGCTGTTCCCGAAGCAAGTGCAAGCGCAAGTAATATGGTTTGCACGCTGACATAGCTGTCCCCCGCTTTTTGCGCGACCTGCTCGGCAGAATCGAGTGCGCGCACGGCATCATTGTCTAGCCCCGGCGTTTGTTGAGCTCCACCTCCCGAAACAGAGGGGACCTTTGCCAGCGCGGCATCGGTTTCGCGCAACGCCGTCGCGGCGTCGCCGCCTGCCGCCTTGATCAGCCCCGAAGCCATGCCCTGCTCGTCCTCAAGCAGCGCTTTCAGCAAATGCTCGGTGCTGATTCGCTGGTGACTCATGCGGATGGCGACGGTCTGGGCGCTTTGCAGAAAGCCTTTGGCGCGGTCGGTGAATTTCTCGAGGTTCATATGAATGTCCTGTTCTGCGTACCTAACACAGGTAGTGTGGCTTTTTGACAACACAAGAGGGTCGGCACAAAAATGGCTTGCACAAACAACGCACTTCTCCATTCAGGGTTTGAGGAGAGTTGTACATGACATGGATCAAACGCATCGGTCTGGTGCTGATAGCGATTATTGCCTTTGCCGCTGTTGGCTTGGCTTTCTGGGAACCGATGGCAGCTACGCTTCAGGCGGCCCCGTCCAAGCGCGCTTATAATGTTGAAATCGCCCGCGACGAATTCGGTGTGCCGCACATTAATGGCAAGACCGACGCCGATGTGGCTTACGGCCTTGCTTACGCACACTCGGAAGATGATTTCGGCACCATTCAGGAAGTGGTTGCGATGACGCGCGGGCGGGCAGGGGCGATGCTTGGCAGCGACGGCGCACCGATTGATTATGTCGAGCAACTGCTTGGCGTGCATGACACCATATCCAAGCATTATATCAGCATTCCAGCCGACGTTCGCGCGGTAATGGATGCCTATGCGGCGGGCCTGAATTATTATGCCGAAAAGCATCCGGGTGAAGTACGCTTGTCCAAGCTCTTTCCGGTGATCGGACGCGATGTGGCGGCCGGCTTTGTGCTGCGGTCGCCCTTTTTCTATGGACTGGATGACACCATAAAAAAGCTCAGCGGTGATGAGATGCCGACCAATGAGCCTGTTGCGAAACTGACACCGGCGGGACGAGACCCGTCAATGAATGGCTCCAACGCCTTTGCTATTGCGCCAAAGCGAATGGCGGACGGCAAGACTTGGCTCATCTCCAATTCGCACCAGCCATATGAGGGTAGCGTCGCATGGTATGAAGCGGTCGTCCATTCGGGCGAGGGGCTGGATATGGCAGGGGCGTTGTTCCCCGGGTCGCCTTTCGTCCTGCTCGGGCATAATCGCAATTTGGGCTGGACCA
>JBGSVG010000286.1:0-1973 GCA_041753095.1 Sphingorhabdus sp.
ATAGACTTTGGAAAACTCGCAGGCGGGATTGCTCAAGCAGCACGCAGAGAAGAAGCAAGTGGGCTTGCCCGCCGGTTGGCCATTGCCCTTTCGGAATGCCACAAACCAACGCGCATACTGATTGCCGCGCGCGACACGACGTCGATGGCATTTATGGGGTGCTGGAAAGGCGAGCTTTTCGGGACGATACGCACGGCGGACCATATTTCGCTCGCGTCGCTCGAAACCGCCTCGCACAGCTTTGCCGATGTGCGAGCCAAAGAATGGCTATATGCCCAAATTGCGGAGATATTGGCAGCGGCGGAACGCAGATAGGCTTTGCCGCGTTATCGCAGCCAAGCAAACGGGGGAAGCAAATCGATGTGGGGCAAAAGCATCTGGATATTGGCGCTGGCGATGGCGGCGGGGCTCGCTGCTTGCGACAAGGATGTCGGCAATCCAGCGCCGCCTCGGATTGAAACCCCGCTGAACCTGCCGAAGCCTGCATCGACAATCATTGTCCCGCTCACCATCGATATTGCGGATATCGAGGCCAAGCTCAACCAGACGACGCCCAGCCGCCTGTGGGCCATTAACCAGTATGAACCCAAATGTGTACCCGCTCAGCGTGTGACAGTGTGCGCCGTCCATACCCGCAAATGCAAAGGCGACGCCTGCAAGAATGTGCCCTGCAAAATTGGTGTCAAGCGCGCCAAGGTCACGCCCGATGTGGCTTGCCGGATCGTCGGCCAGGTCACACGTGGCCGCATCATTATGTCGGGGCGCGGTGACGCCTTGCACCTGTCGATGCCGGTCACCGCTGTCATCACCGCGCGCGATGTTGGCGGGGTTATTAAAAGAGAGACCGCTACAGGCTCGGCCACGGTGCGCGCCACCGTAAAAATGGGCATCAGCCGCGCCTGGGCTCCGGTCGCCAAGGTCAATATCGACTATGATTGGCGGGATCCGCCGGGGATTGATTTTCTGGGGCAGCGTATTCGCTTTGCCGAAAAAGCAGATGCCAAACTGGCGAGCGTCATCGCCGGATTGGAACGCGACCTGTCGAAGGAAATATCGCGGGTTCACACGCGCGCACTGGTGAATGCTGCCTGGAATCAGGGCTTCACATCGATATTGCTAAACCGCGAAAAGCCACCGGCATGGATGCGGATTACCCCCAAGGAATTAGGCTTTGGCGGCTATCGGGTAAACGGGCGTCAGTTGGAGATGACGCTGGCGGCCAAGACTGTCACCGAAACCTTTATTGGCGACCGACCCGATGACCCTGAAATTACGCCGCTTCCACCGCCCGCTGCCATCGCTGGCGAGCGAGGACTTAATTTCTACGTCCCGGTCGTGGCTGATTACGCGCAGCTTGAACCAGTTATAGAACGTGCCTTGGTTAAACTTGCGCGCAAAGGCATCTCGCTGGACGGCATTGGGCCAGTTGACGTCAAATTCGGTAAAGTGACGGTCTATGCAACCGAAGGCGGAAAGCTTGCAGTTGGCATAACCGCCAAGGCTGATGTCATGCGGAGCCCGCTTGCCGCCACAAATGGAATAATCTGGCTATCGGCAACGCCCTATAATGACCCCAATTCGCAGATTATCAAAGTCCGCGACCTCAGGATTGCCGGGCGCACTGATCGTGAGGCTGTGAACCTTTTATTCTCGCTTTTCATGGACCAAGAGGTTCTTGCAGAAATAAGCAGCGCGCTGACTCAGGACTTCAAGAAGGATTATGACAAGGTCGTAGCCGCTGCGGCCAAGGCAATAGCAACCCGGCGCGAGGGCGATTTTACGCTGTCAGCCAACATCACGGGTATTAGCCACGGAACCGTTATACCGACCGGACAAGGGCTTTTCCTGCCGGTTCAGGTCACTGGCAAGGCGAACATCCGTTATACGCCAGACAAGTGATTACGCAGCGTCTTTTGATGCGTTGAGCGGCTGTTTTCAAGCGGGAACAATCTGAAATATCGGCGGGTTTACAC
>JBGSVG010000287.1:0-4427 GCA_041753095.1 Sphingorhabdus sp.
GAGAAAGGATCAAGCGAAAGACCATCGAACATCGGCGCTTGCAACACCGCAAGCTCGCCGCCTAACATCAACCCCTAGACAAGGCCCGCACTCCGCTAATCTACGCCGCGAGCTGTGCCAAATGATCTGACGACGGACAGTGGCTTGCCGAAAGGATTTGTTAACCATGGTGCCAAATTGCATCAATGTCTGCAAATAAATTGTCGAATCACAATATGTTACTAAAGTTATATAACCACTTAGACTCAGTGGTATATGCCCCCGGCGTCACTGGTTCTAAGAAAGCATTATCTTCGTCGAACCGGCGACCTGTCCACGTGCGGCGCGTACTCGTGGACGGTTGCATTTTGTTACAAGGCCGATAGCTTGGTGGCATCATGGGGGTAACAATCGAAACAGAATGGCCGCGCCTGATGCGGCTGACAGCAGCTGCGCTTATCGGCTGCGCGCCTGTCTGGATGGTGCTGTTGGTTTGGGATTTTACCGATCAACGGTCTGCCTGGCAGATATTTGTTCGCAGTAACTCATTTGCCATTCCATTAATTGAGCTGGCGTTTCTTTTAATAGTCATGGCGCGCGGGTTTTCCCCGGTACAGGCGATTTCTGACCTTCCCAAACTCACAAAAATTGCAGCACTGGCATGGTTGACCATTGCAGCCACAATATCCTTTAGAACGGGCAGCGACCACCTTGCCGCGTTAATAGGGTTGATGAAGCTATTTATTGCGTCATTATTCCTGCTCGCCCTTGTCGCCCTTCGGCGAAATGGCAACGGTCGCCTGTTTAGCAATATTTGGTTTGGCGTCGGTTGCGGAACTGTAATCTATGCCGCGCTATGGCTTGTCCATATTGCCATAACAACGCCCACCGGCGAGGAATGGGTGATATTGGTTCCGGGCGTTAATAATGTTCGTCACATCGGCCATTTTGCTTTTTCCGGCTTTTTTGCTGCAATCGCATGCCTCATTTTGCTTCGTGACAATAACAATTTACTCGTTCGCTGGGGACCACCCGTCCTGCTCGCTGCGTTAAGCATGGGTCTTGCACTTTGGCCGGGATCTCGAGGCCCGACCTTGGCGATAGCAGCCGGCATGGCAGTGATATGGTTGCTTGGATCAGGCTTCCGCCGCCAGCTAGGGCTTTTTTTTGGAGCCTCCTTAATCCTATCATTGGGCGTCGTTGCGCTACTCCCCGTTCCGCATCCAATATACGGGATCTTCGGCGCAACCGGCGTAGCCGATGTCGAGGCACCGGCCGGTCACGACGCAAGTTCTGGCCGCAACGAATTGTGGCGACAAACGTTCGAGAAAATCGAGGAACGGCCGTGGCTGGGATGGGGTGTCGAACAATTTTCTGCTTTCGGTCCCAAGGATTCTTTGGGAACAAGGCATCCGCATAACTTTCTTCTACAAATCAGCTTTTCGGGAGGATTGGTTTCCGCACTGCTCGCGTTGCTGATTATGTGTTCTGCGCTGCGTTATTGGCGATGGCCCCATGGGTACGGGATTGGTTTGGTCGGTATAGGTGGCTTCGTCGGTATTATTGTCTATTCAATGTACGATGGCGCGCTATTTTTCAGCTACCCAATCATGATATTTTTGTTGGCGATTGCTTCAGCGGTTAAGCCGCTGGAAAAGCAACCCGGGCGCGATAGGTAAGATTTACACGGTCTGACAAAATCAGATAGGGTAACCAGATTACCATACTGATCATGACCTTCTGCAAATTACCTTCAAGCAAGCCCCCCAGCGCCAAGCCAACGCTTTGCGGTAACCCTGTCGTAGTACCAACGATATGCGCCATCGCAAGCTGAGAGGTGATATCCAGCCCCCAAACGACGAGCAACAGCCGGGGAAACCATGGTGCGCACCGGAGCGCTGCAACAAAGCAGACGACATACAGGAAATTCATCATCACGACGTCCGCAGTCATCGCGGCGAGCAACACCTGCCCCCATAATGGCGCATTGCCATTCATCGCGGGAACAGCCGCGAGAAACTCCAGGCTGCGCACGGGGACGTTCAGCAACATGCCGATCAAAAGCGACGCCATCATGCCCGTCGGACCAAACATGGGGTGTGACCGCGCTGTAAGAACGTTGACAGATTGCCATTTGCCGTAGCGCGCGAGGCGGATATCGGGTTGTTGCATTAAAGCGCCACGTGGAAAAATCTGATCTGCGATCCAAAAAGCGGCAATCGGGGCAGCACCAAGCAATAGATAAGGCGTAATCGTCTGGAAGAAGCTTACGCCGCTATTAATGGGCGATACAGCAAACATGGTCCGCAATATGCCCGCCAGCGTAACAAATGCTACCCAGCCGAGCATGACCCGCGACAGGTTGCTTTCCAGCACTGCTACAGCAGTGATACTCTTTTGATACAGCCTTGCGCCGAAACCAGCCATGATTGCTTTCATCTAATGAACACCTGCCAAGTAAATCACGTACAGGCTAGGGAAACAAGGTTAATAAAAGCTTGTTCCTGATGATGAGGCATTCGACGGAGCGCGAATATTCATTGATGCTGATAATGCGTTATTCTAGTAGCTGGAAAACTTAAAAAAATCCCGCCTTGTTCGACCCCAAACCAACGTCGTCAGGATTTTGCGCCAAGAACCGCGAGGACTTGTCCGATTCCCAAAGGGTGCTTGATTTGGCCCAGACGCGATAATGTCTCGGCCACGTTCAGTTGATAATGCATCACCGAATCCAGCGCCGCTTTGCGCTTAGCGCCCAGTTCGCTGAACAGGCTAGCCGCGGCATGGTTTTCGCCTAGCACCTGCATTTCCAGCGATGCGATGCCTTCCTTGCGGCAAGTGACCAGCACTGCAGCAATCAGCATCCGTGCGAGGCCACAGCCATGATATTCGTCCAATAGTGCAATCGCCAGTTCGCCAAGCTCTGGATTCTTCTCACTCCTGATGGCGTGGGCCGCGCCGATGGCAGGATAACTTTCACCATCAAGCAAAATTGCGCCCCAACCAATATGGTCGTGTCCGTCGACCGCACTTAGTTGCTTTATTATGCTTTCAGGTGCCTCCCGAAAGGCTGAAAAAAACCGGAAATAGCGGGAGCGGTCTGACATTTCTTTGATGCCCTCCCTTATCCGCGCTTCATCGCTTGGCCGGATAGAACGCAAACAAACTGGGCGACCATCCGATAATTCGGTCGCTATCTCGCATAAAGGCTGAGGATCAGGGAGGCGGCTGTTTACCATCGGATGGCGACACATAGCGCGTTAGCCGGTGATTGTCAGCGATAGTTAGGCAGCAAAAAGCCGCCTTCGTTTCCGAAGACGGCTTTTGCTTTTTTGGTTATCAATCAGAAACGGAAGGTGACTGTTCCGCGATAGGATTGGTTCGACACATCGTTGCGACCGATAGTGGTATCAGCACCCAAGGCGACTTCAAACGTCTCGCTGCCAAATGCGATGCCAGCGCTTGCTTCGAACCAGTCTTTGTCCGTACCGGTGAGCGCGAACACGGCCGGCAACCCGACGCCCCCTACAAAGTTTGCACCGAATGACGCAGGCTTGTCCTCAAATTCATGGACATAATAAGCCGAAGCGTAAGGCCGGAACTTCATGCCGCCACCCGATAGGCTCAGCCCTGCCATCCCCTGAAGGCTGTCATACCGGCCGCGGTTGAATGCCAGTGCAGGCGGACCACCGGTTTCGACGGTTGGCGTGAACTCTAACCGGCTTGCGCGCATTGCTACGCGTGGTCCGACTTTGAGCGATCCGGCATCGAACATCTTACCCAATCCGACTTCGGCAGACAGCGCCAGCGTGTCATCCTTGCTTTGCAAGCGATAGATCGTCGGGCCGAGTCCCGCAGTGCGGTCTGTCCGTGCACTGAACATCGCGGCACTGACCTGCGTATCCAGCGTTATGCCGCTGTCATATTGCAGCTTGCCGTAAAGCGTTCCCTGGTAAAGCTTACCCGAGGCATTTTGTGCAACGCCGCTCGTGGTGCCGTCAATGTCGGTATAGGACAGCGCAAAACCGATCCCGGCATTTTCGCCCAGCTCGCTTTCGATACCGGCAGCTGCGTAATAGCCATCATAATTATCGTCACCACCGAACGGAATGGCTGTCGCCATCGACGCGCTTTGGCCGTCGAGATATCCACCTGCGAAAAATACGCTCACAGTTTCAGGCAAAGCCGACGATGTATCTTCAGCTCCTTCGGCATAACCCATTAAAGGCCGACCGGGTTGCATCTGATCTGATGACATACGCGCTACAGTCTGCAGCGGGTTGCCAAGCGTTGCCACCTGGCCGCCAAAGCCATTTGCAATGTCCATGCCTGCAAGGCGGCTGCGGAAGAAGCGTGACATGTTATCCATCGCAGTCGTTCCGATTGCACCTTTCAGCGTTTCGGTCCGTGGTGCCCAGCTTTCCAACGTGGCTTGAATAGTTGCAGCA
>JBGSVG010000288.1:0-10866 GCA_041753095.1 Sphingorhabdus sp.
ATGGTCATAATTGTATCCATTCGAGCCTGCGTCTGGATGCATCAACGTAGCGGTTACTATTCATTACAAAATGGATGGGACCATTTAGGGGAGTGAATCATGGCCAAGTTCCAGTTTAATTCTGCGCGCCAGCTTGCGCACAGTGCCAGCCGCTTTGCGCTAGGTACTGCGATGATTGCCGCATTTGCTGTACCAGCTTTCGCGCAAGATGCCGCGCCCGTCGAAGAAGAGGAAGGCGACGCAATTGTCGTTTCCGGTTTCCGTGCATCGCTTGAGAGCGCAACTGCGAACAAGAAGCGGACTGAGACAGTTGTTGAATCAGTAAGCGCGGAAGATATCGGCAAGCTCCCCGACAACTCGATCGGCGAATCGATTGCCCGCCTTCCCGGTCTTGCTGCCCAACGCAGCAATGGCCGTGCGAACATCATCTCTATTCGCGGCTTTGGCCCTGATTTCTCGTCAACCACGTTGAATGGTCGTGAACAAACTACCACCAACGACAGCCGTGCGGTCGAGTTCGATCAATTTCCGTCCGAAATTCTGGCCGGCGTTGATGTCTACAAGACGGCGCAGGCGAACCACACTGCAGGCGGGCTCGTCGGCAGCATCAATTTGCGCACGATCCGTCCGCTCGAGGTCAGCAAGCGCGTAGTAGCAGTGGGCGCCCGAGGGACCTATGTTGACCAGAAGGTCATTCCAACCAGCAAGGACAAGGGTTACCGCGTTTACGCCGCCTATGTTGACCAGTTTGCGGACGACACAATGGGCATTGCTCTTTCGGTCGCCTATTCGGACGAACCGTATCAGACACATGACTGGAACGCTTGGGGCTATGGTGGTTATGGACCGGACCAATACGGCATCAGCGGTGTCAAGACCTGGGAAGAATCCTCGCAACTGAAGCGGCTTGGCGTCAATGGCACATTCCAGGCCGAGTTTGGCGACCAGCTGACTTTGACAGTTGATGGCTTTTATTCGCATTTCGACGAGAAGCTCGATCAAAAAGGCTTTGAAATGCCGATCTTGTGCTGCGGTTCGACAGTGACCGGTTTCACGCCTGGCACTGTCACAACCTTTGGCACTAGCGGTGGTGCAGTTCCCATCGGGCTGGTTACCTCAGCGACATGGACCGGGCGCCCAATCATCGAAAACTACGCCACCGACAACAAGAACGATACCTATTCGTTTGGCGGAAATTTGGCGTGGGACAATGACAACGGGACCCGCGCCTTGCTCGACGTCAGCTGGTCGCGCACTGATCGCTGGCAAGATCGCCTTGAAACAATTGCCGGCCTCGGTCGCAACCTCGACACGTCGGTCGGGCCTGTTTCAAGCTGGGGCGGAACCTTTGGCTACACGCTTACCCCCGACAACGCGCTTTTGTTCACCAGCAACTTTAACGGCAATAGCCCTGCGCTGGTCCTGACCGACGTTCAAGGCTGGTCCGGGGCAACCAATCAAGCCGGCTATGACAAAATCCGCAAAAGCAAGGACGATCTGAAAGCAATCCGTGCGGAGATTGAAAAGGATGTTGGTTTAGGCTTCATCAAATCGATTACCGTTGGTGTCGACCATACCTACCGCACGAAAACCCTGACTCAAGACGAGGCGTTTCTTACGCCTCCAGTCGGCGTCGATGGGGCGGCTATTCCAGCCAACCTGCGTCTTGCACCAGTCAATCTCTCGCGTGGTTTCGGACCAATCCTGTCTTATGATCCGCGTACGCTGGTCTCGAACAATGTACTGCTTTATGTGCCGAATCCATTCGGCGCTTCGCAGGCCTATGACATTAGCGAGGATGTCTGGACACCTTACGCCATGGCTTCGTTTGATGCCGAACTTGGGAGCACAGGCCTGACCGGGAATATCGGTATTCAGGCGGTCCATACGAGCGTGACTTCAAAAGGCGCAGTCAATCCCACTATCACAGATAGTTATTGGATGTATCTGCCAAGCCTAAACCTCAACTTCCGCGCCCCGGAAGATGTGGTGGTCCGGTTTGCGGCTGCAAAACAAATGATGCGTCCGCGCCTGCCGCAAATGAACAATATCGTTGGTTTTGGAGTCAACAACTCCTTCACTCCGCCGATTTACACCGGCGGCGGCGGCAACCCGACCTTGCGCCCATATATGGCTACCGCACTTGACCTCAGCGTCGAGAAGTATTTCGGGAACAAAGGCTACATTGCCCTGCAGCTTTATTACAAGCACCTCGACAAATATATCGATCCTTCGGCGAACGTCACCGACTTCGATTATTCGCGGTTCCCGCTTCCTGCTGGACAAGTCCCATCGTCGCCAATCGGGATCTTTAGTGGGCCGGTTAACACCAAAGGCGGCTGGATCATGGGCGGCGAGCTAGCGGGCACCCTGCCCTTCGACATATTCAGTTCTGCGCTCAGCGGTTTCGGAATCACCGGTGGACTGGGCTATACGGAAACCAAGGCATTTGATGCCAACGGACGGGCTAGCACCATCCCGGGATATTCGAAGTGGGTCGGCAGCCTTACCGCGTTCTTCGAAAAGTCCGGTTTCAATGCCCGCGGCTCCATGCGCTACCGTTCAGGCTTCCTGGGTGATTTTGCACTGTTCAGCGGCGGCCTTGATCGTCAGGCCGTGTTGACAGAGACAGTCTATGACGCCCAGATCGGTTACGATTTCCAGGACGGTTCAGCATTACAGGGTCTGTCGCTATACCTTCAGGGTCAAAACCTTACCGATGAACGCCAGGCTACACTGGCCGAAATCAACGGCGCTGGCGTTCCGGATGCATGGCTGAAATATCAAACTTATGGACGCCGCTTCCTGGCGGGCTTCACCTACAAGTTCTGATAGCATAAACGGTTCCGTCGGTTCGGCCGACGGAACCGCCCCTTTTCAGGAATGCTGCTATGAGCGAAGTGCCTCGTCTCGAGTTCGTTATCGCTGGTGGTGGCACCGCGGGCTGGATCGCAGCTGCGACGCTCGCGCGTTTTCTCGGCGATTGCGCTTCGATTACATTGGTCGAATCCGACGAAATCGGGACGGTGGGGGTCGGCGAGGCAACCATTCCGCAAATTCACAACCTGCTGATCGGGTTGGGAATTGACCAGCGCGAATTTCTAAAAAGAACCAATGCCAGTTTCAAACTGGGCATCGAATTTGTTGACTGGCTGCGCAGGGGCGAGAGCTATATCCACAGCTTTGGTCAGGTCGGACGCGGAGTTGGCCTTATACAATTCCGACAATTGTGGTTGCGAGCGCGTGGATTGGGCGTTTCAGCGGATTATGGCCAATATAGTTACAATGTCGAAGCCGCACGCCAAGACCGCTTCGCGTTGAACGAGGGAAAAGGCGGAGCAACACCCGACCTTGCTTATGCCTATCATCTGGATGCCACCCTGTTTGCAAAGATGCTTCGTGAATATGCCGAAGAGCGTGGTGTAATGCGTATCGAAGGACGAATCGAAGCGGTCGATCTAGATCCGCAAACGGGTGATATTTCCGCACTGCGTCTTGACGGTGATCGCATTGTCGATGGCTCATTCTTCATCGACTGTACCGGGTTTCGAAGCCTTCTCCTGGGTGGCGCCCTCGAGGTGCCGTTCGTCGACTGGAGCCACTATTTGCCTTGCGACACCGCGCTTGCTGTGCCGAGCGAGTCCGGTGGCAAATTTCGCCCCTTCACTCAGTTGCTGGCGCACCCCGCTGGATGGCAGTGGCGTATCCCGCTGCAGCATCGAACCGGCAACGGGCATGTATTCTGCTCATCTTTCATGTCGGTGGATGAAGCGAGCGAGCGGCTCGTTGGAAATTTGGAGGGCCATGCTTTGGCTGATCCCCGCCCAATTCGCTTCACCACAGGTCACCGCGAGTCCTTTTGGTCGCACAATTGCGTCGCGTTGGGACTTGCCGCAGGATTTATGGAGCCGTTGGAATCCACCAGCATTCATTTGGTGCAGTCAGGGGTCAGTCGCCTGCTTGGCCTATTGCCGCGCAATCTTCGTAATTTGGAAACCGCACGCACCTCGTTCAACCGGCTTTCAGATATTGAATGGCGGCGAGTCCGTGACTTTCTCGTCCTCCATTATGTCGCAAACGAACGTGTCGGCGACCCTTTCTGGGATCATTGCCGGAATATGGATATTCCGTCGACGCTCACCGAAAAGATCTCGCTGTTCCGTGAGGCCGGATTGTTCGTACGGGAAGAAGACGAGCTTTTCCTTGATGATAGCTGGGGGCAGGTATTGATAGGCCAGGGGATTATGCCTGAAAGCTGGTCGCCGCTGGCCGACAATGTGCCAACCGAAGACATCGGTCCATTCCTCACCAGCCTGTCAAACGCCTATCGAACAAAAGCTGGGCAATTGCCAACCCACGCCGAATTCATCGGACAGATGATGGGCGGAACGGCATGAAGTCAATATCACTGCCACCTCCTCTCGAAATGAAAAAGGCCGTTTCATGAAAGCAAAATTGCTTGCCAGCCTAATTGCGCTGACGCTGGCGACGCCGGTGGCGGCGCAGTCCTATCGCGACCGCCTTCCCGAGGACGAGGTCATCTATTTCGTGCTGCCCGACCGTTTCGAAAATGGTGATGTCAAAAATGACAAAGGCGGGCTGAAGGGCGACAAGTTCAAAACCGGCTTCGACCCATCGCACAAGGGCTTCTATCATGGCGGCGATCTCACGGGTCTGACCAAGCGGCTGGATTATATCCAAGGCATCGGCGCGACCGCGATCTGGTTTGCACCTATTTTCAAGAACAAGCCGGTGCAAGGTGGCAAGGGCGAGGAATCCGCTGGCTATCACGGCTATTGGGTGACCGATTTTACCACGGTCGATCCACATTTCGGCACCGATGCCGAATTCAAAGCGTTCGTCGACGCCGCGCACAAGCGGGGCATGAAGGTCTATATGGACATCATCACCAACCACAGCGCCGACGTCATTCAATATGCCGAATGCGTCAAGTGCACCTACCGCAGCCGCGCCGATTATCCCGACAAGGCCTACACCCCCGTGGTCCCCGACGCCGAGAAGAATATCAAAGTCCCGGCATGGATGAACGATGCCCAATATTATCACAATCGCGGCGACACGACGTTCAAGGGCGAGAATTCAGTAATGGGCGATTTTGTCGGCCTCGACGATTTTGCGACCACCGACCCGCGTGTCATCGATGGTTTTATCGAAGTCTATAAGGGCTGGATCGACCGGTTCGGCATCGATGGCTACCGCATCGACACCGCGCGCCACGTCCATCCCGAATTCTGGGTGAAATTTGCACCTGCGATTGTCGAACATGCCAAGGCCAAGGGCATACCGAACTTCCACGTTTTCGGCGAGGTTGCGTCGGACGGAATGGATGTTCAGGCACAAGCATTGCATACGCGGATTGCGAAATTCCCCTCGGTGCTTGATTTCGTATTCCGCCGCGCGGCGATTGAGACCGTAGCTGGACGCGCGGGCACGGACCTCTGGGCGACAATGTTCGAAGGCGATGATTTATACGAAGGCGGCAAGGCGACAGCGAAGCAATTGCCCACGTTCCTAGGCAATCATGATTTCGGCCGCTTCGCACGCGAGATGCGATTGGCGCATCCAAAAGCCAATGATGCAGAAATATTGCAACGTGTATTGCTGGGCCACGCCATGCTGATGACCTTGCGCGGAGTGCCTACAATTTACTCAGGCGACGAACAAGGCTTTGCCGGAGACGGCAATGACCAAGACGCGCGCGAGGATATGTTCCCCTCAAAGGTCGCGATCTACAATGACAATAAGCTGGTCGGAACGAGCGCGACGACCGCCGACAGCAATTTCGACACCAGCCACCCAATTTATAAAGCCGTGGCCGATCTCGCTAAACTGCGCAGCGAGCAGGTCGCGTTGCGGCGCGGCGACCAGATTGTTCGCAATTATGGCGAGAAGCCCGGCCTGTTTGCGGTCTCGCGGATCGACAGCGGATCGGGCGAGGAAGTGCTAGTAGCGTTCAATACCTCAAACGCTCCGATCAACGCCAATGTCGAAATCGGCAAAGCCGCTACAGAATTAACGGTGCTGCGTGGCAACTGTCCGGCGGCACCGCGTCTGCCCGGCTCGGTCGCGATTTCTCTCCCTGCTTTTGGTTATTTGGTGTGCAAAGTAAAATGAGTGACCCCCTCCCCATAGAAGCCGTTAAAACCGAACGACCGTGGTGGCGCGGCGCGAGTATTTATCAGGTTTATCCGCGCAGCTTTGCCGATTCCAACGGCGACGGCATCGGCGATTTGCCGGGCATCACGGGCAGGCTCGATTATATCGCCTCGCTCGGCGTCGATGCGGTCTGGTTGTCGCCTTTCTTCACCTCGCCGATGAAAGATTTTGGCTATGACGTGGCCGATTATTGCGGCGTTGACCCGATTTTCGGTACGCTCGATGATTTCGACGCCCTGGTCGCAAAAGCGCATTCGGTCGGCCTCAAAATCCTGATCGATCAGGTCTATTCGCATACCTCTGATTTGCACACTTGGTTTGCCGAGAGCCGTGCAAGCCGCGACAATGCAAAGGCCGATTGGTATGTCTGGGCCGATGCCAAGGCCGACGGCACGCCTCCCAATAACTGGCAATCGGTATTCGGCGGCCCGGCATGGACATGGGACGCGCGGCGCGGTCAATATTATATGCACAATTTCCTGAGCAGCCAGCCGCAGATGAATGTGCATAATCCGGTGGTTCAGGACGCGTTGCTGGCCGTTGCCAAATTCTGGCTGGATCGAGGCGTCGACGGTTTTCGCGTCGATGCGATTAACTTCGCGATGCACGATCCTGAACTCAAGGATAATCCCCCTGCCCCCGTTGGCAACGGCGTGAGGACGCGGCCGTTTGATTTCCAATTGAAGGTCAACAACCAGTCGCACCCCGACATTCCCGCTTTCATCGCTCGCATCCGCGCTTTGACCGACAGCTATCCCGACCGGTTTACTGTCGCTGAGGTTGGCGGCCCAGACCCTGACCGTGAAATGAAGGCGTTCACTGCCGGTGAATCCCATTTCAACAGCGCTTACGGGTTCAACTTCCTCTACGCCGAGCAACTCACGCCCGCGTTGGTGCGCGAGGCACTGGAGGCTTGGCCCGACACCGACGGCATCGGCTGGCCATCGTGGGCGTTTTCCAACCATGATGCCCCACGCTGGATTAGCCGTTGGGCGCCCGAAGATGCGCGCGACGCCTATGCGCGGATGGTGATGATGCTGTTTGCCTGTCTGCGCGGCAACGTCATATTGTGGCAGGGCGAGGAGCTTGGCCTTACTCAGGTCGATATCCCGTTCGACAAGCTTCAAGACCCTGAAGCGATCGCAAATTGGCCATTGACGCTCAGCCGCGACGGGACTCGCACGCCGATGCCTTGGTCTTCGGAAGCATTGAACGGCGGTTTCAGCGTTGCCGAGCCTTGGTTGCCACTCGGCCCCGATCATCAGGCGATGTCGGTCAACAGGCAGGAGCTGGAAGCCAATTCGATGCTGGCATTAACGCGAAAGCTGATCGCGTTTCGCAGCGCCAATGAGGCGATGTTGATCGGCGATTTGCACATCATCGAAGCGCAATCCGATCTGTTGGTGTTCGAGCGTCGCAGTGCAAATCAGCATCTTATTTGCGCGTTCAACATGGGCAGCGAAGCCATCAACTGGCAACCGACACAGCCCGACCGCTGGCGAATGGTGAAGTCGGTCAATGATGCCACGCTGGGTTCGCTTCCCGCTTATGGTGCAAAAGTCATGGAAAAAATCGCTTAAGGAGCCGGAATATGGGCAGCAAGAAAATCAGATATTCGGTTGTTGCGCTTGGCGGCGCTTTGCTCGCAGCGGCTTCTGCCAACGCGCAGCCGGTGGCGACAGCCTCGTCGCCCGATGGCGCAGTCAGTGTGGCCGTCACCATCGATGGCGATGGACGGGCTGCTTATTCGGTCACGCGCAAAGGCAAGCCTATCCTCGCGCCGTCGAAACTTGGCTTCCTCTTCACCGACGCCGTAAAAATCGACCGCCGTTTGACCGTTACTGGTCAGGAAGTGCGCGATTTTGACGAGACGTGGACTCAGCCTTGGGGCGAATGGCAGAGCATCCGCAACCGCTACCGCGAACTTAAGGTGTACCTAAAAGAAAGCACCACACTGGCTCGCGTTTTCACGGTCACCTTCCGGCTTTACGAGGACGGCGTGGGCTTCCGCTATGAGTTCCCCGAGCAGCCGAACATGGCAAATACCAACATCGCTGAGGAACTGACCGAATTTGTGTTCGCCGGTAACGGAACAGCGTGGTGGAAGCCAGCGTTCCTATGGAACCGCGAGGAATATCTTTACAATAAAACGCCGCTTTCCGCTGTTGCCAATGCCGACACGCCGGTGACAATCAAGATGACCGACGGCACGCATGTCGCGCTGCATGAGGCGGCGTTGGTCGATTATTCGGGCATGGCAGTCGCGCGTACAGAGGGTAACACTCTACGCGCTGCGCTTCATCCCGGCGCTGGCGAACCCAAGGTACAGAAAAAGGGTGCTTGGCAAACGCCATGGCGCACGCTGATTATCGCCGACGATGCGGCGGGCATTTATCACAGCCACTTGATGCTAAACCTCAACGATCCGAACAAATTAGGCGATGTGAGCTACATCAAACCGGGCAAATTCGCTGGCGTCTGGTGGAACATGATCAAGGGTGAATGGAGTTGGGCACGCGGGCCGAAACATGGCGCGACGAACGCGAGTGTGAAGCGCTATATCGATTTCGCATCCGAAAACAAAATCCCTCATCTGCTGGTCGAAGGCTGGAATGTCGGCTGGGACGGCGACTGGTTCGGCAATGGTTATGACATGGACTTTGCTCAGCCGACCGAAGATTTCGACGCCGACATGATCGTAGCGTACGGCAAGAAAAAAGGCGTTCGCCTGATCGGCCATCACGAAACCGGTGGTGCCGCCAGCCATTATGAAAAGCAGTTCGACAAGGCATTCAAATTCGCCGCAGACCGCGATTATATGGTGGTGAAGACCGGCTATGTCACCGATGCCGGTCAGATGGAACGCGACGACCCCGACGGCAAGAAATACCGCGAATGGCATCAGGGCCAGTGGATGGTGAACCACCAGCTTCGCGTCATCGAAAAGGCTGCCGAATATAAAATCGGGATCGACAGTCACGAGCCAGTCAAAGGCACTGGCCTGCATCGCACCTATCCCAACTGGGTGGCGCGCGAGGGCATGCGGGGGATGGAATATAATGCGTGGGTCGGAGCCAAGAATCCGCCCGAGCATGAAGCCAATGTCGTGTTTACGCGGATGCTGGAAGGCCCGATGGACTTCACCCCTGGCGTATTAAGCCTGAAGGGAAGCGAGGACAGCGACATATTGTCGACGATTGCCAAGCAACTGGCGCTCTATGTTGTCATCTATTCGCCAGTGCAGATGCTCGCTGATACCCCAGAAAATTACGCAAAATTTCCCAAGGAGATGAAGTTCATCCGCGATGTGCCGACCGACTGGCAGGACACAAAAGTGCTAAACGGCGAGATAGGTGATTTTGTCACCATCGCGCGCAAGGAGCGCGGCGGCAAAAATTGGTATATCGGTGCGGTCGGCGATGAAGAAGCGCGTGACGTCTCGTTTAAGCTCGATTTTCTGACGCCGGGTAAAAGCTACAAAGGCGAAATCTACCGCGACGGCGACGATGCCGACTATCGCACCGAGAAGCGCCATTCGATTGTGATCGAAAACAAGACAGTGACCAGCGCCGACAGCCTGAATATGCGCATCGCACCGGGTGGAGGGTTCGCAATACGGCTGGTCGAGAGCAAATGATCGGTAGGCGCGCGCTGATTGCTGCTTCGGCATCAGTTGCGCTCCTCGCGCTGTTGCCGATCGAGGCATCGGCGCAGGATCAAGGACGATTTGTCGAGCTCGGGGCGCTGCAGTCAAAATATATCGCGCCGACCAAGGTCGTTGTGTGGCTTCCCCCCGGCTATCATGCGACTAATCAGCGATACGGCGTCGTCTATATGCATGACGGCCAGAATCTTTTCGATCCCAAGCGTTCGAATTTCAACAAGGTCTGGGCGGCAGACAAATCGGCGTTGCGCCTCATCGCGGCGAGAAAAACCAGGCCGTTCATCATCGTTGGAATTGATCAGCCCGGCGAAGATCGCGGGCGGCAATATTTTCCGGGCGTGATGGCTGATTTGCTATCACCTGCGGTGCGCGACAAGCTTGCTTCGCAAGGTAATGGCAAGCCGATTATCTCGGACCAATATCTGAAATTCATCGTCGATGAATTGAAACCCAAAATCGACCGCGAATACCGTACCCTTCGCGATAGGAAACATACGGCGATCGCTGGTTCGAGCATGGGTGGGCTGATTTCGCTCTATGCAATCACCAAATATCCGAAGGTTTTCGGCACTGCGGGCGCGGTTTCGACACATCTTCCGCTCGGCAATCCGAACTGGACGCCTGAGGAACGCGACGACATATTTGCGGCGTGGCGCACATATGTGAAACAGGAATTGGGGAAACCCAAGGGCCGGCGGATATGGTTCGATCACGGCACCGAAACGCTGGATGCCTTCTACCAGCCTTATCAGGAAAATTTGGACGCGGCATTGCTCGCAAATGGCTGGAAAAAGGGCGTCGACTTCTCAAGCAACGTCTACGCCGGGACACCGCATGAGGAAAATGCCTGGGCGGCGCGGATGGACGACATCTTCGGTTGGATGCTACAACCCCGCTAATGGCCGACCAGCAGCTTCATTTTGTCGTTTTAGGCGGCGGCACGGCTGGCTGGATGGCCGCTTGTTTGATTGCCAAGGCATGGCCGCAGCACAAAATTACGGTAGTCGAGTCCCCCGACATTGGCA
>JBGSVG010000289.1:0-2819 GCA_041753095.1 Sphingorhabdus sp.
ACCGGCGGGGTCGAGAGCGATATAGGTTCCGATTTCGGAAAGACTAGGCCTTTAGCGGGGGATTCGTTTTGAGGCAAGGGGGTTTGCGGCGGCGGATGGTGCATTTGGCGGGCGCAAAAAGCGGCGAAATTTCCAACAGCCACCGGTCGCTGACAGCCGCAGATTCGTCAGAAAGTAGAGGCCACCCCTAGGGGGTTTTGCGGGGCAAAAAGCTGTTGGATTTTGCACGCGGGTTTGTTGATGCCTCGCGTGGCGCGCAGAGGCGGGATATTCAGATTGTCAAAGAGCGGAGAGAGAGTCTCATGACAAATCCTACATTTCAAGCGCTAGGTTGGAGGAATTCGGCAAAATAAAAACCGGAACTTTGCACCACGCTGGCTTGTTCTCCTTCCCTAAAAGGGGGTCAATCCATGCCACTCACTATCAAACGCGATTTGCGGACCGGGCGGCCTTTGTGGCTCGACCGGCGGTTGCCGTCGATTGCTTCCGACGAACTCAAGCGCAACCTATCCTGCGATGTGCTGGTGATTGGCGCTGGCATTTCGGGCGCGATAATCGCCGAGGCGTTGAGCGATGCGGGGATGAAGGTCGTCATCACCGATCGGCGCGGGGCGGTGCAGGGGTCTACGGTCGCTTCGACGGCGCTCCTCCAGTATGAAATCGATACGCCTTTGTCGGTGTTGTCTGAACGCATCGGGCTTGACCGCGCCGAGCGGCTGTGGCGGCGCTCGCGTTTGGCGGTCGATGCATTGCGTGAGCGCACCCGCGCCTTGGGCATCAAGGCCGAGCAGGCGACGCGCGATTCGCTGTATCTGTCGGGCAATGTGCTCGATGCCGATGGCCTCGCCGCCGAAACCGATGCGCGGCGGCGCGCAGGGTTCGAGGTCAGCTTTCTGAAACCGGCGGCGGTGCTTGAGCAATATGGTATCAGCGGCAGGTCAGCGATTGTCGGGCGCGACAATTTCATGGCCGACCCGCGATTGCTCGCGGCAGGATTTCTGAAAGCGGCGATCAAGCGCGGTGCGCGGCTATATACGCCGGTCGAGATTACCGCAGTCGAACCCACGGCATCGGGCGTGACCGCAATGACGGCTGGCGGGCCGGAGATAAAGTGCAAGTCGGTGGTGTTTGCTACGGGCTATGAAATGCTCAAGGGCATTCCCAAAAAGGGCAACACTATCATCTCGACCTGGGTGATTGCGACCAAGCCGCAGCCGCGCAAGATCTGGCCGACCGGGTGCATTATCTGGGAGGCCGCCGATCCTTATCTGTACATCCGCACCACGCCGCAGGGGCATGTCATTTGCGGCGGCGAGGATGCCGAGATTGCCGATGCGGACGAACGCGATGCGTTGAACGGCGAGAAAACCGCGCGGCTGGTCGAGAAACTCGGTTCGCTGCTGCCGATGATAAACGCCGACGCCGATTATAGCTGGAACGGCAGTTTCGGCGATTCAGCGACGGGTACGCCAACGGTCGGACCTGTTCCGGGCATGCCCAATTGCTACGCGGCGATGGGTTATGGCGGTAATGGCATTACCTTTTCGATGATGGCGGGGCAGATGCTGCGCGGGATGATCGCAGGTTCGGGCGATCCCGATAGCGATCTGGTTTCATTTGGCCGGAAGTTTTAGCCGCCTTGACCCGACGCGCGGGTCGGCTATTTCGTGTTGAACCAATCTAGCAGGGAAATCTCATGCCATCGGGTCTAGCCGCGTTACTCGACGATATCGCCACCATCGCCAAGGTCGCCGCCGCATCGGTCGATGATGTCGCCGCCGCTGCAGGCAAAGCCAGTAGCAAGGCCGCAGGCGTGGTCATCGACGACACCGCTGTCACGCCGCAATATGTTACAGGCTTCACACCCGACCGCGAGTTGCCGATTATCTGGCGCATTGCCAAGGGATCGTTTTTAAACAAGCTTGTCATCATTCTGCCGGTGGCCTTGCTGCTCAGCGCGTTTGTGCCCTGGATTATCACACCGATACTGATGCTCGGCGGCGCCTATCTGTGTTTCGAAGGTGCGGAAAAGGTGATCGAGAAATTTACCGACGCCACCGATGGCGAGGAAGAGACGCTCGAAGCTGAAATCGCCGAAATGTCGGCAGCCGATCATGAGGCAAAGATGGTGGCAGGCGCAATCCGCACCGATTTCATCCTGTCCGCTGAAATCATGATTATCGCGCTCAACGAGCTTAACCTTAGCAATGTCGCCAATCCTATCGCGGGCGATCTTCCGCCGATTGTCATGCAGGCGCTGGCCCTCGCATTCGTTGGTATCGGCATCACCGTTGCGGTCTATGGCGTGGTCGGCCTGATCGTCAAAATGGACGATATCGGGCTCCACATGGCGCAGCGCGAAAATGGCGGATCGCAAGCCATCGGACGCGGGCTGGTAAAGGCGATGCCGAAGCTGCTCGCGTTTCTCTCCACCGTCGGAACGGCGGCGATGCTGTGGGTTGGCGGCCAGATTATCGTGCACGGCTTTGGCATCCATCCCGCCGAATTTGTGGGCTTACACGAAGGTGCATTGGCGTGGATCGTCGACGCTGCCGCTTGCGGCATATTCGGGATGGCACTTGGCGCGGTGATTGTGTGGGTGCATCATAAGATATGGCCCGCGAAAGCGCATTAACCTGCGCTCATCCCCGCTGCCCGCTGCCATCACATTTTCGAGAAAATGGCAGGAGTTGGGGGACTCGAACCCACGACCCTCGGTTTTGGAGACCGATGCTCTACCAACTGAGCTAAACTCCTGCACCTCGCCCGTTGACCGAACAACGCTGCGAAGAGTGGTGCCCTTAACGCCGATACGCGAA
>JBGSVG010000290.1:0-7638 GCA_041753095.1 Sphingorhabdus sp.
TACACGCTGGGCGAGCTCACCCACCGCGCGTGGAAATCCGATGTGCAGGTGATGATCGAAGGCCCCGGCCATGTGCCGATGCACAAGATCAAGGAGAATATGACCAAGCAGTTGGAGGTGTGCGGCGAAGCGCCGTTCTACACACTGGGGCCGCTCACCACTGACATCGCGCCGGGTTATGACCATATCACCAGCGGCATCGGTGCGGCGATGATCGGCTGGTACGGCACGGCGATGCTCTGCTACGTCACGCCCAAGGAGCATCTGGGCCTGCCCGACCGCGACGATGTGAAGGTCGGCGTGGTGACCTACAAGCTGGCCGCGCACGCGGCGGATCTGGCGAAGGGCCACCCGGCGGCGCAAGTCCGCGACGACGCGCTGAGCAAGGCGCGCTTCGAATTCCGCTGGCGCGACCAGTTCAACCTCAGCCTCGACCCCGACACGGCGGAGCAATATCACGACCAGACGCTGCCCGCCGAAGGCGCCAAAACCGCGCATTTTTGCAGCATGTGCGGTCCGAAATTCTGCTCGATGAAGATCAGCCAGGAGGTGAGGGAGTTTGCGCGGTTGCAGAATCAGCCAGCCGAAGGCTTTATCGCGGCCACCCCCACCGTTCGTCCTGAGCTTGTCGAAGGACAGGTTGGGGCGAGCCAAGGTGCTTCGACAGGCTCAGCACGAACGGAAATGAGTGAAGCAGAAGCAGAGGCCGGTATGGCAGAGATGAGCAAGGTCTATGACGAGACCGGGCGCGAGCTATATATGGGCGCTGGTGATCGGGAGCATGATTGATCGAAGGCAAATTAACAGGCTTCAATAACCGCAAAAATTGTTGTGCTTCCATAATGGTTTGGAAGCACAACTGTTGCGAGCACAGGCAGCGGCATGCTGATGAGCTACGATGTAAGTTAAAAATCCGTCAGCTGTGTTTTTTGTAAGTCGAAAAAATGCCCGCACGAGATACGCGTTCAGCGGCCTCACTTCGAAAAGTTCGAGTGGAAGCATTGACAAAACTCACCACATTTTGATGTGTAACGTCACTAACAACGGTTTTTCGGTTTTCTGACGTCGGTAATTTGAAAGAAAGTTGGTTTGTTGAATCATCCGCCATAATTTCCTCCTTTTGAATTCCGCAAACTAACCCTGCTCCTTTTCGTTCAAATCTGCAATCACCTTATCTTCGTAATGTGATTGAGCATCAAGCGGTATGCGAAAAATAGGTACAGCCTCTTTTGCTGGAATACGATGAAGTTTGCCGTTTGCCTTCCGATTTGAAGGCGTACGAAAAAGCCTCAAAAAATTATCTGGCGCTACCCCGTCAAATTGCCGGAATACTACTTTATGCGTTTCGTCTCTGGATTCCGTTATTGCATCTTCATGAAGCGCGACCGCCAGACTTTTTTGATATGGCTCTATGTAAACTACGGATGATATTCCAGCAGCAACGATATGCCTCGCGCAATTATGACATGGATATGTTGTTGTAAAAAGCGTGGCGCCAACCAAAGAGTGCTTACCCTCTCTCGCAACAGATAATATTGCCTCCATTTCAGCATGGATTGACCTAGAAAACTCAATTAATGCATCAATGCCTGAGCCCGCAATAGCGTCTTTCACGTCAACTGCTGTGCGACCAGGCTGCAGCAAGCCGTCTCTCGTGGCAATCCGCTTTGCGACGTCGTCGATAATGCTGTTTCGACGAGTCTCGTTATGGCAGATGCCACCGCGCCAATTATAACATCTGTGATCTTCATCTACTGGACCATTTTCTCTGTGACGCATTCGATCGTCTTCGATATAAAGGCCGCCTGAAAATTTCGGAACGTCGTTGCATCCAACTGCAATTAGCTCTCCGGTGTTGGACACAATTGAAGCACCGACTTGTCGTGACATACATGCTGAGTTTGCTGCACTAGCACAAGCTTTGTACATTGCAGTTTCCTCAGTAGTTGGCGTGTGAACGCCAACATCAAATACAATTTCGAGAAAACGCTCTATACGTTTTCTCATTTCATCGATAATCCTGTCGTTACAAACAAAAAAATCCGCTTGAACAAAAAGTTTCCTAGTATTTTGTCCGAATGACAAAACTTCACCTTGATCTCTGTCAAGAATCTTTTGAACTTGATTTTCATCCGCGCCGCCATCGCGTAGACGGCGTTCCCTTTGTGCGTCTGGGGCAAATACCCCAAATACACAGAGCGTTTCCCGATATATTTGGCGCAAAAGACTCAGTTCATCTTTGTTTTTAATTGAGTCAATAATATATGCTCGTCTACCTGGCAGCGCTATATCGTCTTTATAACCCCCATCCTTTTCCCGAAATTGCCTAATTTTCTCAACGGATTTTTCTATAAGGTAGTTTCCACCGAATTTCTTTCGGAGTGAATTCCCTATATCCTGCATTTCGGAAATATATTGATCTAAAGGCTTTCCCGCCGGATCAAGCTTCGAAACTCGGTGAGCCTCTGACCGGATAATGTCGCTCAATTTAATAATAGGGCAAACGGTATAGCCATATTTTTGCGCTAGCGTTGTCTCGATAACATTGGCTGCAGATGATACCCCTGAACCGACAGGGCCAACTAAAGCTATTACCAGTTCCTGCGAAAGTCGTTCTGAAATCTCACTCGCAACGGAATCTTCCAGTTTATTGCCAATTTTTGGTAATTCAGCTTTCGTTGCCATGTGTGCCCCCAAATTATTAAACATACTGAGATGTGATTTATAAATTTGAATTATTAAATTAAGTCAAATGCAAAAGCCATCAACCAAAAATGAATTCAAATACAATTATCGCGATAGTGCATTAAATTGTCGGCACCGACTTCTCCACTAGCCGCCGCAACTATCCCGCTGTTATGTGTCCCGCGCCCACCCCATGATATCCAATGCCCACCCTCCACGCAGCGCGTGCCTTTCACCGCGTCCCTTAAACTCCGGGGACAGCATGCTAATTAGACCCTCACCCCATCCTCACCAACGCCTCATCCAGCGCCTGCAAAAACCTTGACCGGTCGGCTTTGGCAAAGGGTGCGGGGCCTCCGGTGATGCCGTCCATTCCGGCGCGCAGGTCGGCCATGATGGCTCGGGTGGCGATGGCGCCGCCGATGGAGGCGCTGGTGAACGGCTTGCCATTATTGCCGATGACGATGGCTCCTGCCTTTAGGCACCGGTCCGCAAGCAATATGTCGGCGGTGATCACCACGCTGCGTGGGCCCGCCTGCTCCGCGATCCAGTCATCGGCGGCGTCGAAACGGTCCGATACGATATGCCGGGTAATCAGCGGATGGTCGGGCATACGAAAGCGCGCATTGCTGACCAGTATCACGGGCACATTGCGGCGCCAGGCGACCTTGTAAATCTCCTCCTTCACCGGACACGCATCGGCATCGACCAATATGCGGGGCGAGGGGATGCGGGGCAGGGGATCGAGGCTGTCAGAAGTCATTTACAATTCGGGGCCTTATACCGATTTAGCGCCCCGGCACCAACTACTCTTGCCTCCGCCGTTCCTTGGTGGTGGTCCCTAGTCTTTCACTTCCACCGCGATGTGCGGCCAGCGTTCGCGCATTGCCTCACCCCAGCGTTCGGGGTCCCAGCCGATGACTTCCTCGTCGAAATAAAACTGCCGCTCGCCCGCGCGATTGTAAAGATGCACCTCGTCTTTGCCCTCGCTTCGTCGATCGATGCGGATCAGGCTGATCTCTTCTGGCGCGATCCGTCCTTCGTCTCCCCCGCTTTTGCCAAAGCGGTTCTGCCACCAGACGAGCTCGCCGGTGTCGGGGTCGAACCGGCTGCCACGATTGGGGTTTGCCATCAACATACCCAGCCCGGACAAGCCGACCAAGGCACCCATGACGAAGGCAATTGGCACCAGCCAAGGCGCGCATTCACCGTTCGACCCGCAGTTTTTCTGCGGATCCACAGTAAAGGCAGCAAACACGAACACCGCGCCAACGACGAACATCCCCCATGCCCGCACATCTCTGCGTGCGCTGCTGCTAAACGCCAGTTCGCCAATGTGTCGTTTGCCCAATGTCATGCCCTTCATGCTATAGCAAAAAGGCTTCAACGAGTTCCTAACGTACCAACTTCTCTCGCCTCCGCCACAGCTCCATTTCACCCTCCACGGAACACCACGCCCCCGCCTCGGTTACCCCTCCATCGCAACCGTCCGCGCGCTGACGCTGTTTTCGCCTCGGCTATTCGGACAATCCGAAGGATGCCGACATGAACAAGACACTTCTTACCACCTTAATCGCCGCGACAGCCCTGACAGGCGGCTGTACCACTTATGGTGGCGGCAATGCTTATGACGATGGCGGCTATGGCTATTATGACCGCAGCTCGTACGACCGGTATGGCAATTATGATTATAACCGGCCTGACCCGTCCTATAATGGCTATTATGCCGACAAATATTACCGCAACGACCGCCGCTATCGCGAGCGTCGCCTGAGCGAGAATGACCGCGTTTATCGCGGCCAGAACGGCCAATATTATTGCCGCCGTTCAGATGGCACGACTGGCCTGATCGTCGGCGCGGTTGCTGGCGGCGTGCTGGGCAATATCATCGCGCCGGGCAATTCCGATACGCTCGGCACCATATTGGGCGCTATCGCCGGTGGAGCCGCCGGACGCGCCATTGACCGCAACGACGTGCGCTGCCGTTAATATACTTCAGGGACGGGCGGCTGCACTTGCGTGCTGATCGCCCGCTCCCCGGAGCATTGCCAAAACTGCTTTCCTACGTGACATTTGCGTGAGGGCGGGTAGTAATGGCGATATGACCCGCAAAACAAAAAACCCCAACTGGTTCGGCATCGGCATGGACGCATGGGCGCTCGCCGCCGAATCCAACATGGTGATCGCGCAGCGTCTGGGTGCGATGGCCTTTGGCGGCCCCGCCGCTGCGAAAGAAGCGGAGCGGATGGTGTCCGAGAAAGTCTCGGCCAATATGGCGCTCGGGTTCGACCTGATGACCGGCAAATTGGGCTCCAGCCCCGAACAGATTATGAGCGGCAGCATCGAACATTATTCGCGCCGGGTGCGCTCGAACCGGCGGCGGCTGGAGAAGTAGTCAGCTTAGCTTTGCGGGCCGTCCACTGCACGCCGGTATAGATGCCAGGTTGCATGGCCAAGTACGGGGAGCGCGACGAACAGCCCGGCAAATATCGGCAGCATGGCCAGCGTCAGCGTCGCCGCAATCAGCGCAGCCCAGCCTAGCATCACGCCCTTGTTCGACCGCACAACGCCAAGGCTGACGATGATTGCAGTGATGAAGTCAACCTCGCGGTCGACCAGCATCGGCAGGCTGATAACGGTGATCGCGAACAGCCCGAGGGCAAAGATCCCGCCAACCGCGCTGCCGACCAATAGCATGACCAGCGCATCGGTGGACAGCAGCAGCGCCCCGGTTTCCGCGCCTATCCCGGATTCGCCGAGGAAGATCGCAAAAATGCCGTGCGCCAATATCATCCAGAAACTGAAGGCAACAAACACGATGCAGCCCATCAGGATCAGCTGCTCGTCACCACGCCCGCCCAACGCGCCGAGCACGCTGCGCCAGCTGAGCGGCAACCCGGCCTCCCGCCTGCGGCTCACTTCATATAGCCCGACCGCGGTAAATGGCGCGAGCAGAGGAAATCCCGCCATGATCGGGATTAGCCACCAGCCCTGACCCATGCTCGACAGCCCATAAACCAGACCGAGCCCGCCCAGTACATAGAAGGCCGCGAAGAACAGCCCATATACCGGATATGCGACAAAATCCCGCCACCCCGCCGCAAGCGCATCGCGCAGATCATGAGCGGAAATATCCCGCGCCACTGTAACGGGGGCAAGCGCACTTTGTGCCATCATCGTCGGTCTCCCTCTCCTGAGTCGACATGTTGCGTCGATGCTGCC
Organism: Sphingorhabdus sp.; assembly: GCA_041753095.1. GTDB lineage: Bacteria > Pseudomonadota > Alphaproteobacteria > Sphingomonadales > Sphingomonadaceae > Sphingorhabdus_B. The sequence goes on from JBGSVG010000290.1 coordinate 5,908, forward strand.
GCAAATCGACGCAATCGGCAAGTTCGGGTTGGTCGTTCAGCCATGGCAGGCTGAAAAAATGAACCGGTACCTCGCCCTTATATTCATCGGTCCGGAATTGAAGTTATAGGCGGCCGCCCGGGGCGATGGTCGCGGACTTCCTCGCAACGCCTTAGCAAAATAACAATCCACTTTAGGAGCTCACGTGTCCGTTTCCATCAAAGATCTTATTGAAGAATCGTTGAATCATCGCGCGGTCAATCACCCCTATTTGCGTGGATTGGGTTCTGGCGATCTGCCCGACACTGATTGGGCATTGCGCGATTTTGCTGACCATTATTATGGCTATTCGCTGCATTTTCCGCGTTACCTGACCACCGTGATATCAAAGCTGGAAATAGCGGCCCATCGCAATAGCCTGTTGCAGAATCTGACCGAAGAATCGGGCATTTACGAAGATGAGGAATATGCCGAACTCGCCGCCGTCGGTGTCGAGCGGGAATGGATAGAAGGCGTTCCTCATCCACAATTGTTCCGCCGATTTCGGGAGGCCACCGGCATTACCGCGCCATATTCGCCTGAAAGAGAGGCTATCGAGCTCATTTGCTGGCGCGAATCCTTCCTGACAACATTGACCTACGGATCTGCGGCAGAAGCGTTGGGGGCGTTGGGCCTTGGCACCGAAAACATTGTCAGCACGATTTACATCCCCTTTGTAAAGGCACTGTCCCGCACGGACCTGAAACCGCACGATACGGTCTTTTTTCCACTGCACACGGCGGTTGATGACCATCACCAAGAAGCGCTTGAAGAAATTTCGCTCTATTTCGCCGCCGCTCCCACCGGCAAAGGTGACCTGCGCAGGGGGATGATTAAGGCATTGTCGCTTCGTTCGTCGTTTTGGGACTGGATGTATGAGCGTGCCTTGACCTGCGCCGACACTCCCGAAATGGCGCTGGCTTCTTGATCTACATGTGATTGGATGCCTGACCCGCTGGCGCCAGACGCATTTCCATTCGAGGAAAACGAAATGAATCTAGAGCTGTTGAACCTCATCCAGAACATCGAAGATCGCAAGCCTCTGGCAACCTTCCATGATGTGAGCGAATTCCAAGCCGATCCCGCCAACAATCACCGCGAAGTTTATCGCAATCGCAATGAGAAATTGGGTATCGATTTTTCGGTCGATGTTCTGGATTTTCCGGGTACTCAGGCATTCGACGCCCGCGTGGTGCGGATTGCGGCCGGGTGCAACAATGAACTGCACAAGCATGCGCATGAATCGCTGTTCTATGTCATCAGCGGCGAGGCGGAGGTCCGCATTGGCGATGCAACAATGACCTTGAAATCCGGCGGGCTCGCCTTCGTGCCGCGTTGGGTTTTTCATCAGTCAAAAAACAGGTCCGCAAATGATGAACTTGTGATTTTGGCGATTACCGACTTCGGCCTTACAAAGGCAGTTCTAGGCGATTATGACAAGCGAACAAGACTTGCGGCGAATGGCGCAGATGTCATTGAATTTGCCGAATAAGCTATTTTAAGCAAGGACTGCCCCATGATTGCTTGTGCCCGCGAAGCTTGTTTCCGAATTTTTGGCGAGTCATAAGCGGCCGATGTCTTATCTTGCGCACATCGCCCTTGTCGTTCGGGATTATGACGAAGCACTGGATTTCTATGTCGGCAAGCTCGGCTTCGTGCTTATTGCTGACCAATATCAACCGGAGCAGGATAAGCGCTGGGTTCTTGTTCGCC
>JBGSVG010000291.1:0-2122 GCA_041753095.1 Sphingorhabdus sp.
GGCGAAGGAACCCGCGCGACGGCAGGCAATCATTCATATTGCACTGTTTGCGGTCGCACTGTTGTGGTTGCCAATTGGCCTGGCAAGCCTACAGCCGCCCGCAGATGGATCGCCCATCTTTTGGGTGCCATGGCTGCTGACCGCATCCATCGGGCCGCTGTTCTTTGTAGTGTCTGCGCAAGCGCCGCTCATGCAGCGCTGGTACGCATTGTCAGGCAATAAGGGTGAGCCTTATGCATTATATGCCGCGTCCAATATCGGCAGCTTTGCCGGGTTGATTGCCTATCCATTGATCGTCGAACCCTTCACGACACTCCACAGCCAGAAATGGATATGGAGCATTATCTATCTGGGTCTGATGGCATTCGTCATCATGTGTGCGGTTAAGCTATGGCGCACAGACGTTAGCCCCGTTGAAACGATAACGGTTCCAACCGAGCGAAACAAAATCAGCTGGAAGCGCCGGCTTTACTGGATTGCGCTGGCAGCCGTTCCTTCCGGCCTCATGCTCTCGACGACTTCGCACTTGACTACCGATTTAGTGGCCATGCCGTTGCTGTGGGTCATCCCGCTCGGCATTTATTTATTGAGCTTTAGCGTCGCTTTTGCCGATGATCAGCGGCCTGCTTATTGGATTAGCCGTTTCGCTCCGTTGGTGATGGTAATTAGCGGAACATTTGTGTTCGTGGTTTGGGGAAAGGCCGCGATTAATGGTCTTGTCGCAAGCCTCAGCCTTCTGTTTTTTGTAGCAGTTTCATTACACAATGAGATGTATCGTACGCGTCCTGCTGCCAGTGAATTGACAAGTTTCTACTTGATGATGTCAGTCGGGGGCGTGATTGGCGGGTTGTTTTGCGCCATTATCGCACCGCTTTTATTCGATTGGACGTGGGAACACCCAATTCTGATCCTTCTTGCAGCGCTTTTGCTCCCAAAAATATCTGTACTGCCGTTCGGTCACAATAAACCGAAGCTTCCATGGATTATGCTCGGCATGGGTTGCATCGCGCTTATTCTGGGGCTGGTTGGCGGTATATCGGAACCTGTTACTACGTCATTGCCAAAAGTGGTGCTCGCCACGACAGTGATCGTACTGGCAGTCGCCGTGGCCGGGTTTCGTATCCCGTTCTTGCTCGCAGTTGCGGGGCTTTTGATCACCAATGGCGGCTGGTACAGCCTTCAACAAAGCTATGCGGGCGTCCGTATGCGAAGCTATTTTGGCACATATACGGTAAACTCCAGTGAAAGCGGTCAGGTTCGATGGCTGAACCACGGCACCACGATGCACGGCATGCAATTGCTCGATGAACCAACCCGGCCAATTAGCTATTACCCGGTAACATCGGGCGTAGGCATCGCGTTAACAAAAGCGCCGGAACTTTACGGTCCCGATGCAAGGATCGGTGTTGTCGGTCTGGGTACAGGCACGTTGGCATGCTACCGCAAGCCCGGTCAGTTCTGGCAGTTTTTTGAAATCGATCCACTCGTTATCGAAATTGCTCGCGAACGAAAAATCTTTTCCTTTTTGGAAAAATGCGCCCCTGATGTACCAATCCAGTTGGGTGATGCGCGCCTCACTCTCACCACAGTGCCGCAGGGGCAATTTGACATATTGGCGCTTGATGCTTTTTCCTCTGACTCCATTCCACTCCACTTACTGACAAAAGAGGCTTTCGCGACTTATCGTCGGGCGCTTAAGCCAGACGGGCTTCTGCTCGTTCATATTTCCAACCGCTATATCAATCTCAATCCCGTCGTGGCCGCAGAGGCGCGTGCGAATGGCTGGCATGCGGCCTTGCGTCATGATAGCCCAACCGAAGCTTTGATTGCGAAGGGCGATCGACCTTCGCAATGGATCGCGCTGAGCCCTGATGCTGGCAAGCTGGCGCAGCTGACGGGCAAAGTCGATGCGCGCAAAAGCAAATATCATGACGCGGACCAGTGGATCGCACTCGACCCTGCGAGTAAAAGTGCGTGGACGGACGATTATGCCTCCGTATTGCCGCACCTCTCGCTTTGGAAGATTTTATGATTATGCACCGCCACCCCGATGTGTCGATTATCACCCTACACGGCAAAACACCGCAGATAGATGATACCGCCTTCATTGCCCCCGGTTGCC
>JBGSVG010000292.1:0-3624 GCA_041753095.1 Sphingorhabdus sp.
GTTCAAGTTACCATGCGGGTGATGACTTTGCCAAAATGCGCGACGCACGCGCTGCGCAACTGGCAAAGGTCAGATAGGGCAAAGGGCAGGGGGCATGCCGCACCATCACGAAAGACGCAGCCTGCCGCATAGCGCGGCCCAAATGTACGACCTCGTTGCCGATGTCGCGCGTTATCCCGAATTTCTGCCGTGGGTCAGCGCTATTCGCATCCGAAAGGATGATGACGCCGAAATGTTGGCCGACATGGTGGTGGGCTTCAAATCGCTGCGTGAAACGTTCACGAGCAGGGTCGTTAAATCCCCTAAATCGTCGATCATTGTCGATTATCTTGATGGGCCGATGAAGCATCTGCACAATGCCTGGAAATTCGAAGATGTCATTGGCGGCGGCTCGGTCGTCGATTTCACGGTCGATTTTTCGTTCCGAAACCGTGTTTTTGAAGCACTGGCCGGCCAGTTTTTTGACTCGGCGCTGCGCAAGATGACAACGGCCTTTATCGAACGCGCAGATGTGCTTTACGGCGCCGGGGGTAGCAGCAGCCCAAGCGCGTGAAGCGTTGCGAAGGCGCGGATATCCGCCCGGCTTTTATCCGATCCGAACTGAATTTTATCGCCCGTCATTTCCCCGGGATTTTTATCTTTCTCAGCGACTGCGAAGACTACGGTTCCAACCGGCTTTTTCTCTGTCCCGCCGTCCGGGCCAGCAACACCGCTGATGGCAACTGCGATATCGGCGCCGCTTTTCTTTAGAGCGCCCTGCGCCATTGCCCATGCAACCGCCACGGATACTGCTCCAAAAGTGTCGAGGATATCTTCGTTCACGCCCAGCATCTTCATTTTGGCGTCGTTGCTATAGGTGACATAGCCCGATCCTAGCACGGCACTGCTGCCGGGTACCTCGGTGATTGCCGCGCAGACCAGTCCACCGGTGCAGCTTTCGGCCACGGCAATCGTCCGTCCAGCGGTTTTGTTTTCCGCAACCACTCGTTCGGCCAGTTTGGCAATTTTAGCGGGCAACACAGATTTCATAGGGAGATTTTCTCAAAAGTGGCAACCGCCTGCGCTGCAATTCCTTCACCGCGTCCGGTAAAGCCAAGCATTTCGGTCGTGGTCGCCTTTACCGATATCCGCGCAACATCAACAGACATTATTTCAGCGAGCCGTGCCCGCATCGCTTCTTTGTGCGGACCGATTTTTGGCGCTTCGCAGATGATAGTCACGTCAGCGTTACTCAATGCATAGCCTTGGGCATCCGCCAACTGCACGGCGTGGGCCAGAAAGCGGTCGGAGGAAGCACCACGCCATTGTGCGTCGGACGGCGGGAAATGATCGCCGATATCGCCGAGCGCCAGCGCCCCCAAAATCGCGTCGGTGAGGGCATGCATCGCAACATCGGCATCGCTATGGCCGGAAAGCCCCTTGGGATGGGGGATTTTAATGCCGCACAACCATAGTTCTTCACCGGGAACCAAGCGGTGAACGTCGAAGCCCGAACCGCTGCGAATATTTGGGGTCATTTCTTTTCCTGAAAAATCGCTAGCAAAGGTGAACTTGGCGAGAGCTTCATCGCCGGGTACGATGCGCACATCCTGTCCTGCGGCCATAAGCATTCGGGCGTCATCGGTCGGTTCATCGCCAGACCAATCCAGATGCGCCTTATAAATGGCATCGAAGTGAAAAGCTTGCGGTGTCTGGATACGCCACAGATTTTCGCGCGCTACAGTCTCGGAGAGTGTGCCATTTCCCCGAGCGAGGCTGTCGACAACAGCGAGGGCAGGGACTGCTCCAGGCGCATGGTTCAAACTCTCAATCAGCGTGTCGATAATCCATGCCGGAAGAAAAGGCCGCGCGGCGTCATGGATGAGTACATGGTCTGTAGCCCCTATTTCTGCAATTGTTTTAAGGCCATTCAGCACACTGCCACGGCGCGTCGCAGCACCCGTCACGAACACAGGTTCCGGCAATCCTTCCAGGGCTGCTCGCGCATCTAACTCCTGACCTGCTCCAATTGCCACAACGACTTGATCGATATCGGGATGTGCGGCAAATACCGCGTAGCTGTGGCGCAACAATGGTTGCCCGCGAACAAGCCGAAACTGCTTTGGCACGCCATCGCCAACGCGCGTGCCGGAACCGGCAGCGACGATCAGAGCAGCAGTGCGACGACGGTTCACCATGGCAGCGCCTTAGCCACAGCATGGTTGCGCGCCAAGCCGAAAGCTTGTAACGGCCTGCCTAAATTTTAGGCAATGTTTGAAAAATGCAAATCAAACCCATTCATATTGGCAATATCGAGATAAAGTGCCCCGTCATATTGGCGCCGATGACTGGCGTGACCGATATGCCCTTCCGCAAGATCGTTCGCCGTTTTGGTTCAGGGTTAAACGTCACAGAGATGATTGCCAGCCAGGCGATGATCCGGGAAACTCGACAGTCCCTGCAAAAATGCGAATGGGATGCGATCGAAGAGCCCGTTTCAATGCAGCTTGCCGGCTGCACACCCTATGAAATGGGCGAGGCTGCCAAGCTTAACGAAGATCGCGGTGCAGCCATCATCGACATCAACATGGGATGCCCGGTGAAAAAAGTAGTCAATGGCGATGCAGGATCGGCATTGATGCGCGATCTGCCGCTGGCTGCAAGCCTGATTGAATCTACCGTGAAGGCGGTTTCGGTGCCGGTGACGGTCAAGATGCGGATGGGCTGGGATAATGGTAGCCTCAATGCGCCCGAACTGGCGCGGATTGCCGAGGATCTGGGTGCCAGTATGGTGACAGTGCATGGCCGCACCCGCAACCAGATGTACAAAGGCTCGGCGGATTGGGCTTTTGTCCGTAAGGTTAAGAATGCCGTTTCGATCCCAGTTATCGTAAATGGCGATATTTGCACCATAGAAGATGCTGAAAGCGCATTAATGCAAAGCGGAGCCGACGGCGTTATGGTGGGGCGGGGCGCCTATGGCAAACCGTGGCTGCTTGGTCAGATGATGCACTGGTTCCGCACCGGGCAAAACATTGCTGATCCCAGTCTGGAAGCGCAATATCATCTGATTATCGAACATTATCGGGCGATGATAGACCTTTATGGCAGTGATGTTGGTTTGCGTGTCGCGCGCAAACATATCGGGTGGTATACAAAGGGGCTTACGGGATCGGCAGAGTTCCGCAATTTCGTCAACCGGATAGAAGACCCGGCGATTGTGATTGACGAACTAACCCGCTTTTACGAGCCTTTCCTGACTTGCTCGGCCGCCTGAATATGGCCGACGTGCTGCAGCGCCCGGAAAGTGGCCAGATTCTGGCTAGCATTCCAATACCGGTGCTGCTCATTTCCTCAGATAACAATATCGCATTTGCCAATGACGCCAGTGAAGCTTTCTTCGGACGAAGCAAAAAACGACTGGAGAGTCAGTCGATCACCGACGCGCTGCAATTTGAAAGCGACAGGATGAATGTCGCGTTGGTGGCGCGCGACAGCGACATATCTGCGCAGGATATGGAGCTCAAGACTGCGCATGGCAGCATCACGGTCGACATCAATATCTCGATTTTGCCAGGAGAGCCCGATTGGCGCATCGCCGTCATATCCCCCCGAAACGGCGGCCGCGAACATATCGGTGATCAA
>JBGSVG010000293.1:0-26113 GCA_041753095.1 Sphingorhabdus sp.
CGTGTCTTTTTCGACCACGAGACACGAAACGCCCTTTGCCCCATTGTCCGACGTCCGGACCATGACGACGTAGATATCGTTATAGCCAGCGCCTGAAATGAACTGCTTTGTGCCATTCAGAACATAATGGTCGCCATCGAGCCGAGCGGTGGTCTTCAGCGCCGCCGCATCGGAACCAGAGCCGGGCTCGGTCAGGCAGTAGGATGCAATTTTTTCCATTCCTATGAGGTCGGGCAAAAACCGCGCCTTTAATTCTGCGCTGCCGAAACAGTCGACCATCCACGCCGCCATATTATGGATTGAAATGAACGCGCTCGTGGCGGGACAGCCATAAGCCATCGCTTCCATAATCAGCGCCGCCTCCAACCGCCCAAGGCCAGTACCCCCGGACTCCTCGGAAACGTAGATCGCGCCAAAGCCAAGCTCGCCAGCGGCTTTCCAAACATCGACAGGGTAATGCGACTTCTCGTCCCATTCGGCGGCAAACGGCGTGATCGCGTCGGCGGTGAATTTCTTTGCCATATCCTGTATGGCGACCTGATCTTCGGTTAATTCGAATTGGTTTTGCATGGCGCCGCCGTAGCATCGCGCATTTTACTTATCCAGCCATTAGCTTGGGGCATTGGACATATCGATAGGATTGCCCGTCATCCTTATCGGTGCGCGTAAGCCGCTTCATGTCCTCGCTCATCTCAAACGCAATGGGCTTATTCCATTTATCGCCCTCACCGACAAATTCGAACTCCCCCTCCATCGTGCGGGAAGTCATGCGCTTACCTGCTGTCATCGTGCCAATGGAGTCGTGAAATTTGACCAGTCTACCCTGAAGCGAGATCATTTCCTCACTCGTTTCCGGATCGTCGGTGCAACCCGAAGCAGACTTCGCCCATCTACCCTGATACCCACGCGGAAACTGGCTGATCACGATTTCGAGCGGAACGTCAGCCACAGGCGCCGTAGACATGTCCCGCGAAGCTTGCTCTCGTGCCTTATCTTCTGAAGAAACCGGCAGACAGGCGCCGAGCGCGGCCCCCATTACGGTTGCACATACACACAGCAATTTGGCGGCCATTTTTTATCATCCTCGTTTCACCGCATAAAACGCTCGGAAATGCGCTCGGTTCCATTGGACGAGAAAGGATGCGCGGCGACCATATTGCCACGTCGCCCAAAAAATGACTTGGCGAAAAGGCCACTCCCCTGCTAACCGCCCGGCATCGGCACCCATAGCTCAGCTGGATAGAGCGCTGCCCTCCGAAGGCAGTTGTCAATCTTTTCATTGCTGAACATACTGATTTTTAGAGATTATTTATCAATAAGTTAGCAAATTTTAAAAATCGGCTTCACAGCGTAATTCTTCTCGCGTAAGCACTGCGTAAGCACCCGTAGTTCAGCTGGATAGAATGTCGGATTCCGAATCCGGAGGCCACAGGTTCGAATCCTGTCGGGTGCGCCATTTCCTCGGTATTATGTAGCAAGCGCACCAAACCTAGCGTGTGCTAGGTCCAGATGATTGATTGCAGGCCGGACAGCTCCATTTGCCGAAAACCGTCCTGTGGCCTGTCTTCTCGGTCAATAGTATCTTCTTCCGGGCAGTGTCATAACATCCGGTGCAATAATGGCGGGTTAGATCGCCAAAGACATATGCACCCTCGTGGACATCCGGCTCGGTATTTGGCCGATTCTGTGTTTGGCGTTCCAGCTCCGTTATACGCGAAGTTTTCTCGGCAAGTTCAATTTTTAGATTTGCCGCTTCGAGTTTAGCGTCGCCTAGCTGGTCCGTGAGATCAGCAAGGAGCATTTTGAAGTCGGCATCACCGACTTTTTGCCCAAGCACTCGAAGCTTTTTGGCGATTTCAATTGCCCCTGAAATGCTAGACAGAATCTCCACTTTATGCTCCAAGAATTGCTTGAATTTCTGACAGATTGAAACCGCCATGCCTTTTGGCCAATCCCTCATAGACTGCCAACATCCGGCGATATTTTGGAAGAACCATACTGTGGCTGTTTAGCGGATGATCACGAAACTCGCTCCAGCGTCCCATTGTAGTGATGAACATTGATGCCACCCCATAATGCTCATCATGATTTCCATCGAAGCCTTCAAAAACTATCCGATCAAGCTCTGGTATCAATTCAAGTTCGGCAGCTGCAAGCTCCTTGATGGAATATTCAACGAAGCTGCACATGCTTAAAATGTCGGCAGTTTCTTTAACTGCCTCCGGAGCTGCCTCCTCGACTTCGAATAGGCCAGAATACTGCCATTTGAAGGCCCATAGATCGCCCCCGAAAATTGCAGTTTTCACAAAAGCCGGGTCAATTTCTCTATTTACGCCCTGCGCTTCCATCAAGTCCGCAAGCATAACAGCTAGCAATTTTTCACCATCACTCAGTTTCACGAGAACCTCCCAAAGGAAATAAAATGTTAAATCATAATAACACCGAATCCACCGAAGCTAGCAAGCAATCAGTTCCGGTTGCGGTCAGTTGTCCACGATAAGGTGTCGCCATCACTTTACCGGATGGTGAGGTAAGGTTTTTCAGCTGCACATTCTGTATCAGCCTTTGGCGCTCTCGGGCTGATTTCATTTGCGCAAGCTCGAGAGCGATAGGTCGCCAGATATGCAAAATGGCAATCGTCTTGTTTTTCCCGAGCACTCCAAGCTGCCCGAACAACAGCGCCTCGGTTTCAGGTGCAATCTCTGCCTTCGATCGGTCAAATATGGGCCAAAGTGGAGAGCGAATGTTCTTCATATTTGAGAGCATATTTTGGAAGCTCGATGGAAGCGATGACTTATCGTAAAATAACGCCAATCTAATGTGCCATACGGCATTGTTACAGAATTCTGAGATACTAAAACTGTCTGTACGGCTGACCTAGAAATTAGCCATACTAAAATGCCGCAGAAAACCGCCACAACACCGCGACGGTATGGCAGCGCTTTTATCTTGCTCTCTTAAAATTACGCTACAATGCTCCTCCACGCTGCGAAAATCTCATTGAATGGTGCTGGCGGGAGGCCGACCCGGACAGGGCGACGACCAATTCTAGGCAGGGAGCAGGCACTTCGGTCTTGCATGCGAAATGGAAACGGCTGGCACTGGCAGGGGGCACCGAAATGTCAGCAAGCGCTAACACTGCGGCCGTTAAGGTACCCAAAATCAATCTGTTGGAACCTGCCTTACTTTCACCGCGATATTCCAATGACGGTCCAGTCCAAAAAAACCTCCCTGGCCTCAGTAAGTTCTCCGCCAAAGTGGACTGACGGACATAAATGCAGGCGATACCATAGCTTGTCTCAAATCGAAGTTTGTGATGTTAACATTGAATGGAAAATCATCAAACATCTAGGCAGGTCGATCCAGTGGCTTTCAAGCAGGCCGTGCGTGAGTGGGCCCTTCCGCCATGCCTACACGTACCCATCGCGGCTAGGGACGAAACGGCGATTAGGGAACACATCGGGGAGGTGATCAGGATCATATCGCCTGGAAAGGCCTTGCTGGTGCGCGTGCGCCAACCGCTTCCATCTGACCCTCGGCTTCCGATTTTCGGGCACCCCAACGTGACACGTCTGTTCGAGCCGCTGCAGCTATGGGTCCATCCACGCTACACACGATATCGCGCGGCTTGGGGGCGCACATTTGGTGTATCGCAAATCGAGGATCGCGTCGTACATCATGTCTACAACCGGCGGAAAGCAATGCTGATCGGCTACCACTATGTTAGACTTACTCCGATTTCGCGCGCCACCAACTCCAGCAGCGCAGCGACCGAAAAATGGGGAGTTGATCTTTGCACAGAGGACTATGTTGAGCGCTACAACAGCCGGGGATTTCGGATGATGTATGGTGATTTAGGACATTTGATGACGATCCTTGACATTCCCTTGGGTGGGGGCATCCAAGAGACGTTTCGTATAGGCCAAAATCTTGTCGAAGTCCCTGGGCTACGTGCTCCTCAAGAGTGATCCGTCCGTCCTGCCTCGCTAACATAGCCAACGCCCAGAGGCCGACAATGATTCCCAAAAAAGCAGCCGTTAGTTAATGTTCACGCGGAAGGCCGAAATGGGCCAAGTGCGGACTATTGGCCTTGTGAAGTTCGACCGCAAGTGCTTACAGTTGACAATCGAACTCAAGTCTCATGCGCATAGATCCACGACAAGCTTTGTTTTGCGCTCGCTGGCATGGATAGAGTATCTGATGATCGATTGTGCCGCGAGCGGAGACGATTAGCAGATAACTATGCTCGCCGTGCACGCCGTCGCCGGGCGCAGAAAAAGGCAAGGATTGATTCATAGCATTGCCGGCCGCCAAGGCATCTAATGGGTAGCCCAAATACATCTTTTCTGTATGGCAGCCGATGAGCGGTTAGCCGTGAGAAAGACGCGTCGAAATTTGAAGCGTCTAGAGGACTTTATGGCGCTTTGAGGATCGTACAAACATGGCAGACTTCAACGTTATCATTGGTTTTTTCGACGGTTCCGGAACGTCGATTGTGCCCTCAAGCAGGATCTATCTTAACGACGCTATCAAAAAGGCCTTTGAAGGCCAGACCCCGGCCGCAGGTGCTCTCCGAGCGCACTGCATGTCCATTCCTGCGGTGTTCAGCGATGAGATCTCGTCAACCACAGTTCCAATGGCACGTATCGGGTGCATCACCGGCATATCTCAACATGGCCGCGATCTCAGGGTCACGTACCGGCTACCCTCGGGGGTCGCACCAATCCCGGCTGACAAGCTGGCCGAGGCGGTGGGACTGAGCAACCCCAACCGGGGCATCGGGGAAATGCAGCACAGCCACTGGCGAATCCTAGATGGCGACCTGCTTCATATCCTCATGAACGCCGGCGCTCTCAATGTTATCCAACCCACGATCTTTCAACCCGTCCTGGATGCCGCGCAGGCCAACCTAGTCTCGGTAATGATGCCTTTCGATCCCGGGATGAATGGAGTCTATGGTGCCATCGAAGCCGCGTGTGCCCCCTTGGGCGCCAGCTGCAACAGAGCAGACAACATCTGGGAGCACAGCACCGTCATCCAGGACATTTACTCCCTTATCCACAAATCATCCGTCGTCGTGTGCGACTTCTCAAACAAAAACCCCAACGTATTTTATGAAGCTGGCATCGCCCACACTCTAGGACGCGCCGTAATCCCGATCGTTCAGCACGCTTCCGACATTCCCTTTGATCTTCAACATCACCGCTACATCCAGTACCTTAACAACGCCGAGGGCCTCATAAAGCTTACGGTCGATATCACGGCGAGACTCCATACTCTCCTCGAAAGAAAATGAGCGGTAGGCCGCGGCACCCAGCCGGGGACCATAGGCATTCTGCCGGTTGGACCTACAACCCGTTAAGCGGAACGGCAGCTTGTCAGGGAGTTGTGAGCGACTCCGTTCAGTCGCATAGGTCCGACAACGCGGCCGTTCCAAATTATCACTCAGATGTCCGCTTTTTGGGGATGCCAGCGATTGGCCCAATGACCGGAATGAAGGCGCGTAGAGGTTTCTGCGACTGCTATTTGGTAGCCATGGCTGAAGGTGCTTTATTCTGTGAGTTCGACAACTGGCTGCAGAGTGTGGTCAAAAGGATCTCAACAACAAATGGTCATTATCAATTTAGCATTTGACCTCAACTTCGCCCGGAGATTCGGACGCCGTCCCCCATTCTAAGGCTAGAGACCTTGATACCAAAGCGGCGCCGGGTCTTTCTGATTGGAGGCCCGATTGAACAAGCGACTATGGGTAGGGCTCGACCTAGGCATTCGCAACTCGTCGATCTGCGTCATAAATTCCATGGGCGAGGTCGTTCACGAGTCAGATGTGGCAACTTCGGTGGAAACGATTGACGCTATTCTCCGACCCTTAAGACGTCGGAATATCCAATTAATCGCGATGGAATCGGGATCGGGTAGCTTTCATCTGGCCAGAGGACTTCGGCACCTAAAGTATTGCGTCGCGGTACTCGATGCCCGGCAGGTCGCAACTTATCTTGGGATCGCACAGAACAAAACCGACAAAAATGATGCTCGTGGTATTGCCGAGATCGCGCGTAGTGGTCGAAGCGCTGTGTCGGAGGTATTCGTCAAAACCGTTGAGTTTCAAAAGATCCGGTCGCTTTTGGCAACCCGGCAACAGATTGTTAGAATGCGGGTTGCAAGCGAATCTGCTATCGCTGCCCAACTGAAACTTTACGGGGGGAAGACTCCGACGGTTCGGTCGAGCGCCAAGCTGCGCTTAAACGTGATGAAAGAAGTATTAGAAGTGCGGAAGCAGCATAAGGTTGACCTGCGCTTGGAGCTTGAGCCGGTCATTTCGATTTGCGAGAGCCTGCGATCATTTGCAGAACACCTTGATAAGGTCGTTGCGCAAACGGCAGCCGACATTGAAATATGCAGACGCTTTATGGATATTCCGGGCGTTGGCCCAATAACGGCCGTCTCTTTCTATAGCGCTATATGCGATCCAAATCGTTTTGAAAAATCTGTCGATGTCGGACCCTATCTGGGGATGGTACCACGGGTTCGACAATCCGGCGAGACAGTTGCCCGCTACCGTATTAGCAAAATGGGGAACACAATGACGCGCCAACATTTAACGAACGCTGCGATGATCTTGCTTCGCCCATCTACAAAAGAGACAACGTTGAAAAGTTGGGGCATACAAGTGCGCGAACGTAGGGGCGGTGGGCGAGCGAAAATGGCGGTAGCCCGCAAAATATCTACAGTCATGATTTCGATGTGGAAGCGGGGCACGGTATTCGAACCAATGAAAGGTTGGGAGGATCATGCTGCCAAATCGCTGCCGTTGTCGCAAAGTTTCCCCTCGGGGGAAGGCAGGCCCGAAAACCGGGATCCATTTTAGGGCGATGACCCTGTTATAAAGTACGGTCGGGCCTGTCAAAAATCCTTTGATCGCTGACGAGTCGAGCGGGTGAGAGCTGCGGCCTGCCCTGCGGATCGCTGCACGCGCTTCGCTGACCAACGACTTGGGATTCGCGCAGAGCACCAAGTTTCAAGCCCCTTTCCGTTCGCCAGCATTCTTAATGCAGAGAGTACCTCGGCTCACATACTGGCCGTTCAATCGGTCGAAAAGTGTACTAGAATTAGTAACAGGTCGGCAGAAAGTAGTAGAAGTATTCAGGGCTTTCTCACAGCAGACGATCAAAAGGAATAAGGCGATAAGTATGCGACAATGTGACAAATTTGACGAATGGACCGGGCCTAATACCGGTATGGATGAGGAAAGTCTGGCCGCTTGCGCCACGATTGTTAAAGCTGGTGGCGCAGTTCAAATGTCGCTCTCTGCTGTACGAGAGGCGTTAGCTGACGCGCAATTAATCGCCATATTTCGAGAGCACGAGACTGAAAAGATTGTTGCTGTTGGCGCAATAAAGGCGGACCGGCCCAGCTACCGCAGACGACAGTTCCGAAACGCAAAAATTCCAATCGACGGGTACGAGAACGCTGCGGAAATTGGCTATATAGCTGTCGATGACGCGTTTCGGGGGAACGGGTTGTCTGCAAAAATCATGCGTGCACTTGGAGTCGAGAGCAGCAAGTTTTTCGCAACTACCGATAATATAAAGATGAAGAAATCACTGGCGAAAAGTCAGTTCTATTGCGTTGGTACTGACTGGGAGGGTGGAAGGGGAGCTCTTTCCTTGTGGGTTAAGGATTAGTAGTCAATCACGAGATTGTGCGACGCTCAAGGTCGACCAACCGCTCGCTGCAGATCGCGTGAACGACGCGGCCAAGCTCTTCAATTCGACTGCTCAGCCACTCCAATTCGTCATCGCCAATGCGATAATGCTTCGAATAGCGCGCTTTCACATAAGCCTCTTTGAGCTTCTCGAAACGCGCGCGATCTGCGCGCGTTTCGCGCGGCCAGCAGTCGACAAGTCGCATATCAAGTCGCTCAGCTTGTGTACGAAGAAAACCAAGATTGTGGACATGCGGCGTGTAGAACGTGCAAACCAATAGCACACAGTGGTATAGTCGCTCGGTCGCTTGGTGCATGTCAAAGGCGGCATCGTTCAAATGTCCTTGCGAAACATAATACTTTGCGCCGCCAAACCGTTTCATTGCAGCAGGAAACCACTCCTCGAAATACTCCTTCGCCATCGCCAACGCTTGTTGGGATGTCTTAGGCTTGGGCCTATGCAACACTCGATCATCGGCCTCATAAAGCGCGATTCCGTCCTTCGCGACATCCATGAAAAAGTAGCGCCCGTGCGCTAGGCCGTCGTTCACCTCCTGCAGCGTGTGCACAATGAAATTGACTGGCGTGTGCAGAGTTTTGTCGATGGCGAGTTCACGAATAAGCCGGTCATCGGTCTTCAGCCAGTAATCTACGCGCTCCGTCAATCGCTTGTCATTGACAATTATTAGTAGGTCGAAATCGGACCGGTAGCCCTTGGCGGTGTGCGGTTCATCGACCCAACCGCCGCGCGCATAGCTGCCGTAAAGAATGATTTTCTCGATCCGGCCCTTCTTCTTCCATTCGTGCTTGGCAAGCGCCAGCGCGTCCTCGAATTCTTCGAAGATAATTGCCCTTACGCGCTCAATTTCGCGCTGCTTGTTGGCCGGTAGATGATCGATATCTGTTCTCATGATATTGTCTCACAGTGAAGTCGCACGATGCCAATGGCAAGCAAGATTAGTTGTCTTCGATTGGCACGTGGCTGACTATTGGGTTGTTTTGAAGCCACAATCCTTGGTAGGGGACCATCCGCCTTCCTTGCGCCCAGGTGCGAGGCGGCGGTTCGGGTCGGAGGGCATTTGCGACCCGTCCTCCGGCCCGATTTCCGCCGCTTGTTTCAGCGATGGCGCTGCCAAAACTGCCATATTTTGCGTCGTGGCGGCACATAGTGGGCGTCCATCTTGTCGCTAAGCACGGCCAATGCTCGCATCATCGATTGCTCGACCTGTTCCACACTAATGCGGCCTCGCGCGGCGATTTCCTGATAGCTCAAATCGTCAACCCGGTGACAGAGAAATACCCAGCGGTCTATCCGCCTCATGCAATCGACCGCATGATCTAGCCTCCGCAGCAGTTCCCGATCTGCATCGTTCTGCAGTTGAGGTGCGGCGCGGCGCGTGTTGAGAAAGCTCAGCAACCTCACAGCGAAAGCGCCCTTGCGTCTGGCCGCACATCACCGCTTACCCGTTCCGGCCCCGAACCTTGCGCGTGGTCAAGAAATCCGGTGATCGCCCTTTTCCGTGCAACCCGGTCGAGAGAATGGATAGCTCGCTGGTACTCTTTTCCGTCGAGTAAACCCTGAATAAATCCCGCCATTGTGTCAGCTGCCGATACCAGATTCGCATCGATGCTATGGATATACCGGCTTGTTATCGTGCCGTGTGCGTGTCCTACAAGTGCCGCGATGGTGACTTCGGTAAAGCCCAGGTCGTTGGCGAGACTGGCAAAACTGTGTCGCAATACGTGCGGCGTTATGTCCGAAAGGGCAGTCCCCCGAAACAGGTCACGCCAATGCCGCACAAAGCCACCGAAAGCGCTTTCATAGCTGGCGCCGGGAAACACATAGCTGCCCTCAGCTGCCGTCGAACGTTCCTCCAGCGCTTCAATTACTGGCAGTCCCACCGGTCGGACAGAAAACCCCGTCTTGCTGTCCTCAAGGCGCAGACAGCTGCATTCCCAATCGATCTCGTTCCACATCAAACCGATCACCTCGCTTCGGCGGCAACCGGTCATGGCAAGAAGCCTTATGACCTCAACAGTCGTCTCGTAGGTGCAGTCTGTGCTGGCCTCGCGCAACATCTCGCCGAGCAGCCCGTACTCGCGCTGGTTCAATCGCCTTTGCCGCACATTGTCCTTTGGTCGCTTGAGACCATGTGCAGGATTGTATTCAATGACGCCAATTTCAATGGCGTAAGAAAAGATACCTCCCAGAAGGCCTAGCGTTCGTGAGGCAGTCCCTGCCCCGCCTCGGACGATGGACTTGCCGCGCAATTTGTTGGTCTTTTGAATGCGGCGCGACTTTCCTGCCATGATCTCCCGCATCAACCGGACAGCGTCCGCCTTGGTAAAATCCTTTACTCTTCTCGTGCCGACAAGCGGGATGATATGAGCGTTAATGCGGCTGATATCTGTTGAAATCGTCCTTGGCTTTTTCGGTGTTCCCTTGCGGCCCAGAATTAGCCCTGCTTCCATATCGGAGGTGTAGCGCTCACATAGCGTCCGGATTGTAATAGCCTGATGGTCCAGCAGCCGCGCCTCCGCCGGGTCATCGCCCTGCGCTATCCTGCCAAGCTGGGCCTTCGCCTCTTGCCGGGCTGTTTCCGGGGTCCATATTCCATGAAGGCCGATAGTGTAGCGGCGCGACCGGCCACCGCATCGATATTGAATGAGATAGCTGCGACGACCGGACTTGAAAACTCGAAGCCCGAAACCCGGTAACTCCTCATCCCAAAGGACATAATCTGACTCTGCTGGAAGGGAGGATTCTACAAAACGCTTGGTAAGTTTGGGCATAGCCTTTCTCCTTAGCTGGCCCGGTTTGCGTAAGCGCCGCGTAAGCAGCAGAACGGAAAACAGGGCAAAGGTTAGAGTAAGCTAGCGTGCGGTCACGTCAATTTTATCATTTAATAATAGTAGGTTATGGTATAAAAACAAACGCTATCGCCCGCTGGCGTAGGCTTGTAATATGACCTCCGAAGGCAGAGGCCAGAGGTTCGAATCCTCTTGGGTGCGCCATTTACCCCAGCAACAGATTGCCTAATTTCGCCCGCTGCCACGCTGCATCGCCAAATTGCGAGGCGTGGAAAATCGCAGCGCGCCTGTGCAGGCCGGCGTCGCAATCATGCGTGAAGCCAAAACCGCCATGAAACTGGATGGCGCGATCGGCAGCGAAGCTATAGGTACCATCCGCTGCGGCCTTGGCCATACGCACCGCGATTTCACCCTGACCCTGATCGCTGAAACTGGATGCGGCGCTATACAGATGCGACCGCGCTTTTTCATAGTCGACATAGGCATCGACAATTGGGTGCTTCAGCGCCTGATATTCGCCGATAATCTTGCCGAACTGCTTGCGGGTTTGCAGATAGCTGACGGTATAGTCGATGACGCTTTGCGACCCGCCGCACATTTCTGCGCTTTGCAAAAGCGCCGCAGCCTGCTCGATATGCGCCAGCGCATGGGTGGCCTTGTCGACATCAAGCATTGCCGATTTTGCTATGCGAAGGCCATCGAGTGACACCGCAAAGCTGCGCTTGGTCTCATCGATAATGGATTCGCGGCGAAGACGCCCTTTGATGTCTGCTGCGGTTAGCAGGACCAGTGCTGGCTTGCCGTCGAACATGACCGAGGCGATAACAATCTCTGCCGATTCGGCCCACAACACGAACAGCTTTTCGCCTGATAATATAAGGCTATCACCCTCAGATTTGGCGGTTGCGGTCAGGTTGGCAAGATCCCAGTCGCCATGGGCTTCGGACAGCGCCAGCGTGCCAATCACGCCTTCAGCAAGTTTTGGCAGCCACTCGGCTTTCTGCGCATCGGTTCCGCCAGCGACAAGCGCCTGCACTGCCAGTGTCGAAGCCACAAATGGCGATGCCATCAGATGACGGCCCATTTGCTCCACGACGGGCACGACTTCTGCAAGCGTCAGGCCGACCCCGCCAAAGCTTTCCGGAACGGCAATCGCGGCCCAGCCGAGCGCGGCGATTTCGGCCCAGATCTCAGCATCATAGCCAAGATCGCTGTCAATAAGCCGACGAACCCTGTCAATTGGCGATTTGTCCCGGCAAAAACTGGTAGCCACATCCAGCAGCTCAATTTGTTCCTCGCTGTAGCCTAATCCTGCCAGTTGCATGCTTCACTCCCTAAGACTCTCTTGCGTCTCTATGGGGTGGGCGGCTCACATAAATCAAGGCCGGATTGTCAGGAGCATCGGCGACGATTGCGGCTTCTTCTTCCGTGCCCGCAACCCCCGCGCCAGAGAAGCCGTAAATGCCCTGATTGGCGGAACATAAGACATGCTCAGTGTTCCGCATCTGAACGCCAGCGGCGCGCTCGAATAGGTCAGGCGTTCTCCAACCTGTTCCGGCCCGGACGAACCTTCATACGGTGACCGCCTTTGGTCGCGGTCGATACATCTTTGACGGTTTGCATAAATATCCACTCGTTTGTTGCAGCCTGCGGCGTCAACGACAAATGCATATAGCCCCGGTTTGCGGTATCGACCCATCGCAGTTCCTGCTTGCTGCTTTCAAGCAGACCGCGCGCGATGACCGATGGATCGGTCCCTTGCGTCGCACTTTCGAAGCCCGGCGACGAAACGCTATGCCCGCCAAATTCGACGCCCGCAGCTTTTCCACCTTCAGGCAGGTCGAACGCCCATCCATTATGGCTGTCGCCCGTGACCACAACGAGATTGGCCTCCGCCCGCTGCGCTGCAGATAATATGCGCGAACGGGCCGCCGGATATCCGCCCCAGTTATCAAGATTGTAGGGAAGGCCGGCTTTTGCCGCAGCAATTCCCTGACGCACGAAATTCTTGGTCCTGTCGGGCGCGTCCTGCGGAAACCAGTTCATGGCGCCTTCGGGCGTAAAGTTATACCCCATATTGGTCCCCGACCCCAGGACCGCCCAAGTAGACTTGTTCCGTGCAATCGACTGGAAAAGCCAGCTTTCCTGTTCGGTCCCGAACATCGTCATTGCAGAGTCCTGCCACGCACCATCGCGGAACTCGGCCATCGCCTTGGCAGGGTCTGCGCCGCGCATCAGATCGCCATGGAAATAGGGCTTCGACCGCGCTACCATCCGCGTGTCGGTGCGGTAGTATGTCGCCAGATCGCCGATTGGATATTCTTTCCACGGTTGCTCGCCGACCGGTAACCATTCGCGCCACACCTGCATGGCCGCGTTGCGCCGGGCACTCCAGTCGCCTTCATCAGCCGTGTGGTTCTGCGCACCGCCTTCCCAAGCGTCATTACCGCCTTCATGATCGTCGGTATTCGGGATTACCGGGAAGTTGGCATGCAGCGCCTGCAATTGCGGGTCAGCCCGATAGCTGGCGTAGCGCAACCGGTAATCCGCCAGCGTCAGAATCTCGTCCGACGGGAAAATGCGTGCGGCAAACTTCGCGCCGCCATCATATCCGCCTCTGCCATATTCATAGATATAGTCACCCATGTGCAGGACCAGATCGATATCATCTCGCATGGCCGCATGGCCATACGCATTGAACTCGCCAAATCCCAGGTTCGAGCAGGAGAAGATTGCAATGTTGAACTTCGACGCCTTGCCCACCGGCAATGTCTTGGTGCGACCGACCGGCGATATGGTGCCGTCGAGCGCGATGAAGCGGAACCAGTGCCATTTTCCGGGCGCGAGGTTGTCGACGGTAATCTTGACCGTATGGTCGCGCCACGGGCCGGTAACCATCTGTCCGCCGCCCGCAATTTTGACGAAGTCCCTGCTTTCAGAAATCTCGACACGAACTTTGGAGGGTCCGCCCGTAGGGTTCACATAACGTGTCCACAATAGCACCGAATCCGGACCCGGCTCGCCGCTGGCGACGTTATGCGTAAACCCCGTCAACCCCAGCAGCGCCTGCGCCATCGCGGCTCCGCCCGGCAACAGCAGTCCGCCGATTCCGAAACCAGCAGTGGCCAACAAGGCCCGGCGATTGATTATCAAAGACATTAACGTTCCCCTTATCCCTCAAATACTGACTTCATTATCTGGGCCAGCCGGTCAACATCGCTTTCGTCCTGATAAATACCAAACCCTAGCCGCAACACATCGCCGCGCACATCGGTAATGACGCCGCGCTCAACCAGCCGGTCGTGCAGCGCGGGTGCACGGGCGCCTTTATATGCCAGAAAGCGCGCATGCGGCCCATTGGTCAGCGGATTCAGCAGGTCCATATCCGTCATATTTGCCGCGCTAAGGAATTGCTGTTGCAACCGCGTGACATGTGCCGAAATAACTTGCGTACTCAGCCCCTCGACCTCCAGCATCGCGCGGACTGCGCAAAAACGGTAGAGACCGGACGGATCGAAAGTGCTCCCCAGAAACCGTCTTCCGTCGGGGGCATAGCCCACGCTGCCTGGCGGCAAAGCGAGGTCGTCGAACTCGGCATACCAGCCGGTGATTTCGGGTCGTGGTGCAAAACCATGTGGCGCGTGCAGAAAACAAACACCCTCGCCCGCCATCGCATATTTATATCCGCCCGACAGATAAAAAATGCGGTCCGAAACTTTCGAAAGGTCGGTCGGGATGCCCATGAAACCGTGATACCCATCAATGACTACCCAAGGTCCGTCGGCTTGGGACAGCTCGGCCAACGGTTCGAAATCGATAATCGTTCCGGAATTAAAAAGCACATGGCTGGCGAAGATTAGGTCATGATTGCCCGCCGCTGCGGTCGCGAGCAGCGCGCTTGAGGGAACGCTCTCCCATATGATTTTCCCGCTTTCCGACCAGCGCGTCATCTGTCTGCGGAAACTGTGAAATTCGCCGTCGGTCGACAGTACACGGATCGGCGTTCCGTCTGTGCGGTCAATCGCCGAAATTATTCGCAGCAAAAAATCATGGGTGTTTGAAGAAAAGCTAATCGTCGTTGGATCGGACAAGGCAAGCTCAGATGCGATATAGCCCTGCGCCTCCGACCAGAGCGATCCCATGATCACGCCCCATTTATGGTCCGCCAAATGCGCCGCATCGGCCCAAGCCGCCATCTGCCCTTCATGGCTTGCGTCTGGCCACAGATGGTGGCTGTGCGCGGCAAAGTGAAGGCGGCCGGGCGCGGCAGCCAGCGAACGGGTAAAGAGGTGATTGTAAGATTTCATAGCTGCGTACGCAGCGACCAGAGTTCCGGAAAGGCCCGCTTCGTCAGGGTGCTCGTCAGGTAACTCACCCCCGCCGTCCCGCCAGTGCCGCGCTTGCCGCCAATGATGCGCTCGACGGTAATCACATGCTTGTGCCGCCAGGTCGCCATTGCATCATCGAGGTCGACCAGCTTCTCGGCCAGTTGGTACAATTCCCAATAACGCTCGGTGTCGCGATATACTTGCAAGAACCCTGTTTCCACCTCCGGCGAAAAGACATGCGGTTGCGCCCAGTCGCGATCCAGTTGGTTCAAGGGCACATCGATCCCAGCGCGCGCCAACGCGATGATCGTATCGTCCCAAATACTCGGGCCAGTCAGCGCTGCGACCATCGCCGCACGGGCGTCAGGGCGGTCGTCCTGAAACTTCAGATGATTACTGTCCTTCAAACCCAACATGAACTCGACAGTACGAAACTGATCAGACTGGAAACCAGAGCTTGGTCCCAAGACGTGACGGAACCGCGTATAATCGGATGGCGTCATTGTTGACAGTACATCCCAGCTCAGCGTCATAACTGCTTGAATCCGGCTGACTCGTGCTAGCGCCTTATAGGCCGGTATCAACGCGTGATTCCGGATTTGCGACTGCGCCAGGTGCAACTCGCGGATCATCTGTTTCAGCCATAATTCCTTGGTCTGGTGGATGATGATGAATAGCATCTCATCGTCAAGTTCGGACTGCGGATTCTGACAAGCGAGAATGTCGTCAAGCGCCAGGTAGCGCGCATATGTCATGGGCGGCGTATTTTGAGGGGCATCGGTCATGCCAAGACATTACCGTTTCAAATGAAACTATCCAGCCACTTTTCGGCGAGCGCCTCGGCTTCATCGGCACTGAAAGGCGCATTGCCCAAGCTTAGTTCAAGCCATAGGCCGTCAACCAATGCGGTGAGCGCGACCGCCATCAGTCGCGGGTTGGCCGGCGCGCCGGGGCACGCCATGATAAGCCGTTCCATATCACGGCGGTTGTCGGCATAAATCTCGTCATGGATTTTGCCGATTGCTGGATGGGTACGCGCGAGACTCCAAAAGGCAAGCCATGTCGCTAGCAGCTCAGAATCTGCAATGGGCTCGCGAAAACTGGCTGTGATAAATGCCAGCAAACGCCTGCGTGGGCTATCGGCTGCTATCTCCGCGACCGCTACGTGAAGGGCGTCGGCCACTTGCGCGCCGGTGGCCCGGTAGGTTTCGGCAATCAGCGCGTCGATGCCTTCGAAATAATGGCGGAGCAGCCCCGGTGATACACCCGCCTCCAGACAAATCGCCCGCACTGAAGTCCCCTGCGCGCCGTGCCTTGCAAGGCATCTGGCACAGGCCGCGACCAAAGCCTCGCGCCGCGTATCGGCGCTTTCGCGGGTAAAGGCTTGTCGCGCGTTCATGCTGTTGTTATACACTCGTATAACAAGGAGTACAACATGTCCGAGTCGGACCCAAATATAGCTCGGGACGTACTTGAGGGCTGGTCCCTTCCCGCTTGGACCTATGACGATGCAGAGTTCGCCAAGGTCGAAATCGACCGTATTTTCCGGCCGGCGTGGCAGGTTGTCTGCCATATCTCCGATGTCCCCAACTCCGGCGACTGGCACAGCCTCGATTATGTCGGTGAGAGCATCATCGTCGTGCGCGGTGCTGATAGCGAAATCCGCGCTTTCACAAATGTCTGCCGTCATCGCGGTTCGCGGCTGGTTGACGGCTCTAGCGGTTGCGCGAAGAAGCTGGTCTGCCCTTATCATGCGTGGACCTATGACCTCGACGGTCGCCTGACGGGCGTTCCCGACAGCGCGTCCTACCCGACGCTTGATAGGAGCAAGGCTGGTCTGGTTTCGGTCGATATAGAAATCTGGCGCGGGTTCATTTTTGTCCGTCTTGAGAGCGACGGGCCATCGGTCGCCGATATGATGGCACCCTATGAAGCGCAGGTCGCGCCTTACCGTTTCGAAGAACTTGAAGCACTGGGCCGCGTTACGCTCCGTCCGCGCGACGTGAATTGGAAAAATGTCGGCGATAATTATTCCGACGGGCTCCATATCCCCGTTGCCCACCCCGGCCTCACGCGCTTGTTTGGCAAAAGCTATGGCATCGAAGCCGAACCACATGTCGACCGCATGTGGGGCGATCTGGTCGATAGGCCATCGGCGAACTGGTCCGAGCGCGCCTATCAGAATTTGCTGCCGCCGGTTCCCCATCTTCCCGACGCGAACCAGAAGCGCTGGCTCTATTTCAAGCTCTGGCCCTCGGTTGCCTTCGACATTTACCCGGATCAGGTCGACTTCATGCAATGGCTGCCGACCGGCCCGACCAGCTGCATCATCCGCGAAATTAGCTATGTCTTGCCTGATGAGCGCAGGGAAATGCGCGCCACGCGTTACCTCAATTGGCGGATCAACCGGCAGGTCAATTCCGAGGACACCTTGCTCATCACTCGCGTGCAACAGGGCATGGCCTCGCGCACTTTCACTATGGGTCCGCTGTCGGACAAGGAAGTGTGCCTCAAAAGCTTTTGCCGCCGAATCCGCGAACTCATTCCCGAAGCCCGTCTCGAACATCGCCCACCGGCGGGCTGGAGCCACACATGACCAAAAAATACGACGCCCTCATCATTGGCGCTGGCCATAACGGCCTTGTCTGCGCCTTCTATCTCGCGCGCGCTGGCCTTAAGGTCCGCATCGTCGAGCGCCGCGATGTCGTCGGCGGCGCAGCAGTGACCGAGGAGTTTCATCCAGGCTTCCGCAACTCGGTGGCGAGCTATACCGTCAGCCTGCTCCAACCCAAAGTCATCGCCGACATGAAGCTGGCTGATCATGGCTATCGCGTGATCGAGCGCCCGATCTCGAACTTCCTACCACAGGAAGATGGCGGCTATCTGAAACTTGGCGGTGGGCTCGAACGCACACAGGCCGAATTTGCCCGCTTCTCGAAACATGACGTTGCGGTGCTGCCCGATTATTATGAAATGCTTGAGGGCGTCGCCGATGTGCTGCGCGATCTGGCGTTGAAATCGCCACCCAATGTTGGCGACGGGTTCAAGACGCTAATCGACGCCGCACGACAGGGACGCGGACTAATGAAGCTGTCGTTAAGCCAGCAGCGCGATGTGCTTGAGCTTTTCACCAAATCGGCGCGTAGCTTTCTCGACAGCTGGTTCGAAAGCGAGGCGGTCAAAGCCGCGTTCGGGTTCGACGCGGTTGTAGGCAATTATGCCAGCCCCGATACGCCGGGCAGCGCCTATGTCCTGCTCCACCATGTCTTTGGCGAAGTGAACGGCAAGAAGGGGGCCTGGGGCCACAGCATCGGCGGCATGGGGACCATCACACAAATCATGGCCAAGGTGTGCCGCGATCTGGGTGTCGAAATCAGCCTTGAAGCGCCGGTATTTCGCGTGATGGTCGATGGCGGCAAGGTCGCAGGCGTGCGGCTGGAAAGTGGCGAGGAAATAGCCGCTGACCGCGTGATCGCGAATGTCGGGCCCAAGCTGCTCTACGAGCGCATGTTCGACGATGCTGACCTGAAACCGGAATTCAAACGGCGGGTCAAAGGCTTCAAGGCCGGCAGCGGCACATTCCGGATGAACGTGGCCTTGTCCGAGCTACCCAAATTCACCTGTCTACCCGAACCCGGCGAGCACCATCAATCGGGAATCATAATCGCTCCAACGCTCGATTACATGGACCGTGCATTTCTTGACGCAAAGCGCGACGGCTGGTCCAAACACCCAATTGTCGAGATGCTGATCCCCTCCACCATCGACGATAGCCTAGCTCCTCCGGGTCAGCATGTTGCGTCTTTATTCTGCCAGCAATTCGCACCGGAATTGCCCGACGGACGCGATTGGGATTTGGAGGAAGGCAAAGCCGCCGATACGATCATTGATACGGTAGAGGCCTACGCACCCGGCTTCCGCGCCTCAGTTCTCGGCCACCAGATCCTCAGCCCCAAGGGCCTCGAACGCAAATTCGGCCTCGTCGGTGGCGACATCATGCACGGCAATATGAGCCTCGATCAGCTGTGGTCGGCGCGTCCCGTCCTTGGTCACGGTGCCTATCGCGGTCCCCTCAAGGGTCTATATATGTGCGGCGCAGGCACCCATCCCGGCGGCGGCGTCACCGGCGCACCGGGGCACAATTGCGCAGCAGAAGTTTTGGCTGACCGCAGCTTCCTGGGACGCTTGTTCGGATACGCCCAAATGAAAAAGCCGGACCAATAAAGGCCCGGCTTCTCCCCCTGTCACCCACGGTAATTACCGATGGACGTGACTAACTTTTAAAAATCACGCGAGAATTTTATTCCGATCACGCGTGGTTTGATAAGCGTATCGTAGAACGCGCCGCCGGTCGGTGTGGTTGGCGTCACGCCGGTGCCGCAGACGGTTTCAAGGCATTGCACGCCGGTGTTTACGACACCACGTTCGTTGAGCAAATTGGTGGCGAATACGTCAATCGCCCACACCTCGTTCTTTACACCAACCGAGAAATCGACGGTGGTGTAAGCGCCCAAATTGCCTTTCAGGGTATTTTGCGTGGGCCGCAAATCGCTGCGGCGGCTTCCCATATAATTCGCTGCAAGCTGAACGTGGCCATCCCATTCGGCGACCGGGAACTCGTAACGCGCAACTGCATTGCCCTTAAACTTGGCGGTGACTGGCAAGCGCGAGCCGGCCGGCGCCAGTACCGGATTAGTAATCGGGTCGCACGCGACGGAGGCGCTAACGCAGAAATCACGCCGGATCTTCGCGTCATTGTAGCTAAACCCGGTGTTGAACGTAAATCCGCCTGCCCGGTAGCCCATGTCCATTTCGACACCGCGTATCCGTGCGACACCGGCGTTGCGGATTTCGGTCAGACCGTTTGCGCCAAGGAAGGACAACTGGATGTTATTCCAGTCTTCCTGATAGACTGCGCCGTTCCAACGGAATGCACCAAAGGTCGTCTTCCAGCCGATTTCGTAATTGTCGAGCTTGTCCGATCCATAAGGCGGCAGGGTTCCACGGCGGTTGATCCCGCCGGGACGGAATCCGCGCGACCAGGTAGCGTAGACGAGCGCGTCGTCGCTCAATTTGTACGTCGCATTAATCTTGTGGATGAATCCAGTGTCCGAAGTCGATTTATCGACATTGGTGCAAGGACTGCCGGCGACAAGGATAGGCACCGGTGTGCCCGCCGGGTTGGCACGGCGCGTGGTGCCATCGGTATTCAAACAGGCAGCTTCACCTGTCCGGCTTGAATAGCCACCGGAATAGCCGAAGAAGCCCTGCAACGAGTTATCGAACTTATAGTAGCGCAGGCCGCCGGTCAGCGACAGCTTGTCGGTTACGTCATAGGAAAGTTCGCCGAATGCAGCATAGTCGCGGTCAACACGCTGCTGCTTGGTCAACCAGATATTACTATCGGTGCCGGTAACCGTGATGGCATCGGCGATGTTGTCGATGATATAGTTCTGTTCGATATTGTGCGATTGCCGCTGGTAAAACAGGCCACCGATAAAGCGTAATGGCGCGTCCTGCGGACTTGAAATGCGGAATTCGCCGAAGGTTTTCTTATAACGGTCAATACCCTGAATATATTGGTTCGGGTTGACGAAATTTCCGGCATTGTCCTGAAAATAATAGCCGTAACCTGCCAGCGCATCATAGAAATAGGCATAGTCCGAATAGTCAGATTGCGTTTCCGTCTTACGGCGCAGGTGGCCGCCGGTCAGGGTCATATCCCAATTGCCGATCTTACCTTCGATGGTCATTGCAGCCTGGATCCACTTATCCTTGCTGCCTTCCGGGTTGTACTGGACGGTCTGCAACCCGCCATTGGTCTGGCCCGAACGTTCGATACCGTAGCTGCCTTCGGTATTCTGAATCTGACCCATCACCGTGGGTTTGATGGTCCAGCTATCATTTAGGTCGATACCCAAAGCCAAACGCGCGCCATAAGTTTCGGCGTCGTTATAATTTTTCTCGACCAGATTGCCGTTATTCTGGGTGATGCCCGATGTCAGATAAGTCCGTGAGCCGAAAACATTGTCGATATATCCGCCATCATCGCGGTACCATCCCACGATACGAGCGGCGGCGCCTTCGCCAATTGGCACGTTTAGGAAACCCTCATAAATTGCGCCAAAGTCGCCGTGCGCGACATTGTTGATTTCCACGCCTGCGCCGCCGTAAAAGCCCGAAGTATCAGGCGCATTGGTCACCAGCTTCAGCGTACCCGCCATCGAACTGGCCCCGTAAAGCGTGCCTTGCGGACCAGCCAGAGCCTCGACACGCGCGAGATCATAAGCGTGCAGATCGAGCGCACCCTGAATGGTCGTGATCGGCATTTCGTCGAGATAAGTGCCAACTGTCGGTAACGATGCAGAGTGGTTGGCATTCTCGCCAGATGCGACGCCGCGGAAGTAAACCTGCGCAAAACCCGGACCGCCCTGCTGGATTGTCACAGACGGCAAAAACTTCACCACGTCCTGCAGCTCGCTTACCTGCAATTGGTCTAGTTTCTCGTTGCCAATAGCATTGATTGCGATTGGTACGTCCTGCAGATTCTGCTCGCGCTTCTGCGCGGTAACGACAATGACGTCCTTGTCACCATCCTCTGCTTCCTGCGCAAGTGCAGGCATCGCGACGCTGAACGCGGTCGATGCGAGCAATAACGACATTGTTGTAATGACTCCGGTTTTACTTTTAATGCGGCGCATGAAGCGACCCTCCCTTATTACACTGATGTGAATAGACTCACATTCCTAGCCGCAGCGCAATATATTTTCGGTTAACGTCGGCTCTTTGCATCTTTTTGCAAACGTGTGTTGCAATGCCGCAACTATCCAACTGCGGGATATGTGATCCACAAACTGCCGAGTGCCTGTTTCAGCGGGTCCAAATGCACCTGATAAGGTTTCCACTGATCAACGCCGTCGCGATTGATCGGACGACGCACCTGTTCGCTTGACGCGGTGCGTACGGCCCGCTTGTTTTCATGGAAATTCACACAAGACGCTTCAAAGGGCAAATCCAAGAACGCAAGCAATCGGCGGATTTCACCCTCGGGCTGTTCCAGAAGTTCTTCATGGATTACCCGATGGACATAGCCTGGCAGAACCGCGTCAAAATGCGCCATAGCCCGGACATAATCCGCATAATAAAGCCCCATATGACCAAGATCATAGCTGAACGCCTGCCCTTTGGCGAAATGCTGACGGTAGTTGGAAAAGCAGCAATCAAGGGGATGGCGGCGCGCGTCGATGATTTTGGCATTGGGCAGGATAAGGCGAATGAAGCCCAGATACGCCCAGTTGTTCGGTAGCTTGTCGATATAGAGAGGCTTGTCGGTTTTGCGCTGGATACGCGTCCGTTCGATAAATTCTGCGCCAAGCTCCTCTAATTGCTCAGGCGTCATATCTGCAACTGCATCGATCCAGCCCGACGCGCTTTCACCGACATTGCCGCCCTCATGTCCACGACCCTCGCGCATGGCCATCGCCGGGATATCGGGCAGCTCCATCGTCCCTTCGACCATCGAGTGGCTCGACAATATTTGTTCGATCAGTGTCGAGCCTGCACGCGGCATCCCCACGATGAAGATGGGGTCCGCGGCAGTACAGCCTTGCCCAATATGCTGCGTCAAAAACTCAGGCGTGAAGCGGCTGATTACTCTGTCGACCTGAGCGGTTACGGCATCGGGATCATGCAAGAGCTCCGAACTGCGCAATGAATTGCCTCGGGAATAATGCTTAAAGGCGGCATCAAAGTCACTTCGTTCTTCGGTGGCTTTGCCCAAAGCAAAGTGGAGATGGAATTCGTCTTCTTGAGATAGTCGGCTAGTAGCCAATGCATCCTGCATTGCTGCGACATCGGTATCGGAAAAGCGGACCGTTTTGAGATTGGCGAGACTCCACCAGACCTCCCCGAGCGTTGGCTCGACTTTGAGCGCCTGCCGGTATGCGCCGATGCTCGCTTCCTGATCGCCCACGGTCTTTAGCATATGGCCATAACTCATCCAGAGCTTGGCGTGGTCGGGGAATCGGGCAGTCAATTCCTTGTAAAGCGTGATAGCCTCATCATAGCCGCCGATCCGGCCGAGCGTCGCCGCCTTCAGATTTTGCTGGGCCGGGTTGTCCCCTTCCGCAGCCAATACCGCATCGAGTTGCTCCAGCGCTTCGGGAAAGCGGTTCTGCTTGTAGAGCACTGTCGCCAGATTCGCCCGCGCCGCGCCGAAATCAGGCGTTAGCTCCAACACGCGGCGTAGCAAAGTTTCGCTGTCTTTCAGGCGACCAACGCGCGCGGCCAGTTCAGCCATCATCCGGATCGCGGCCACATCAGTAGGCGCTTCATGCAATCGCCCCCGCAAGAGCGGTTCGGCATCGTGCAACCGGTCTTCTGACAAAGCGAGCGCTGCGTTCACGAGAACTGGATTGCGGAGCGCCGCTTCAATGGCGTTGCGTGCGGAATGGGCCGTCATCAAAATCGTCTATGCGATCTGGCAGCTATTTTGAAGCGGGCAAATCAGCAGGTGCGTCGATATCGCGCAACATAGCCGGTTCGGCCGTAATCAGACGCGCGGATTTCAGCAGCGCCGCCGCGCCTCGATCACCCGATGTTTCCAGCAGTTCTTGCCATATCTCTCTTGGAAAATATGCCGGGGGCATAGGGGCGCTGCCGTCGCTGGACGCAGTCAGCATGCCGGCCGCTGCGACAAGTCTTAGATGTTCAACTGTTACAAAAGGCATATCGGCCAGCGTAACCAGCAGAGCCTTTGCCGTTGTTGCAAGCGCGGCCCCAACCGCCAGATGAAGCGAGTGGGCCTGTCCCTTTTCAGGCGCTTCATTTGCGATAGGCACAAACCCAAGCTCCGCGTAGCCCGTCGCCATCGGCGTATTTTTGGCGCACACTGCAAAACGCCAGCCAAAGCCTATCGGCGCCAATGTCCGGCCGATATGAAGCCCTAAAGCCAGGCCGTTCAAATCAACCAGCAGCTTGTCCGAACCAAAGCGTTTGCCTTGCCCTGCGGCCAGCACGGCAACGGCGATATCAGCGAAGTCCATCGTTAAACGCCTTCACCATCCCTGCCGCGATCGACAGCGCAATCTCGGGCGCGCTGATGGCGTTGATCGCAACTCCGGCCGGTCCATCTATACGCAGCAATTGTGTTGAATCGACGCCTAAAGCAGCTAGCCGTTCCAACCGCTTGCTATGCGATGCTTTCGAGCCGAGCGCAGCAACATATGCCGCGGAACTGGCCAGTGCAGCATGCAACGCCGGATCGTCGATTTTGGGATCATGGCTGAGCGTCACAACTGCTGTCCGGGCGTCCGGCCTGAGAGCAGCAATAGCCTCGTCCGGCCAACGTTCATCAAGCGCAACGCCGGGAAATCGCTCAGCGGTCAAAAATCGTGCCCGAGGATCAATGATTGTCACGGCAATGCCCATTGATTGCGCAATATCCGATAAGGATGTCGCTATTTCTACGGCGCCTACGATCAACAACCGCTTGGGCGGAAGGTAGTGGTTGACGAACAGTCCGTCGGCGTCCTCCGTGACTTGATGGCTTGCTCCGGTCTCAAGATTTGTGCCGATCAAAACGGCCTCTCCCGCCGCCTGCGCGTTGATTATCATGCCGAACAGTTTGCCGGGGGAAAAATCCTGCGATACATTCTGCACCAGCACAACGATGTCGCCACCGCACGGCAGCCCGACTTCCCATGCCGACCCGTCGGCAACGCCATAACGCCGGATGGCAAAGCTGTTCCGCTTAATCACGTCGGCGGCAACTTGTAATATGTCGCCCTCGACACACCCCCCCGACACCGATCCTGTAAAACGCCCGTCCTCATGCACCAGCATATGCGTACCAATCGGACACGGCGCCGAGCGCCAGGTTTCGACCACCGTGGCCAGCGCCATCGGTGCGCCGCGCCATGCCTTCACGCTGGCCAATATCCGGTGATGGTCGGCTGCTCCTGTTTTCATGTGGGTTGGCCTAGCAAAGCAGGAAACAGGTTGCTATATGAAACGCAATGTCGAGCGGAGGAGCAAGCATGGCCATCGAAACAACCATAAATGGCAAGGCGGTTAGCCTGACAGCGGAGCCCGACACACCCCTTCTATGGGTCATTCGCGAAGAGCTAGGACTGACCGGCACAAAGTTCGGTTGCGGCATTGCCGCCTGCGGAGCTTGCTCGGTGCATGTCAATGGCGAGGTTACCCGGTCTTGCAGTGTCCCGGTTAGCGAAGTGGCTGGTAAGTCGATCACCACTATCGAGGGCCTGAAAGGCGCCGACGGAACGCTGCATGCGGTGCAGCAGGCGTGGATTTCGGCTCAAGTTCCGCAATGCGGTTACTGCCAGTCCGGCCAGATCATGGCCGCGGTCGCGCTCATTGAAAAGACAGGAAAGCCGAGCGACGCACAGATTGACGAGGCGATGACCAACATCTGTCGCTGCGGAACCTATCCGCGCATCCGCAAGGCAATCCGTGCCGCCACAGGGCAAGCCGCAAATAATGTTCAAGGAGCCGTATGATGGCTGATAACCCTAACCTTGAAATGGAACCTGCCGCTCCGGTAAAACGCAAAGGCGTCAAGCGTCGCGCGTTCCTGATCGGTGGCATCGCAGTTGTAGGCGCCGGGCTGTTTGGCATTTCGATGGCCGATGACAACGCGGTTAAACGCGCTGCAAAGCTGACCGCTGGCGAGGGCGAGCATAGCTTTGCGACATGGCTCAAGATCGCCGAAGACAACACGATAACGATATATTCGCCGCACACCGACATCGGTCAGGGATCGAACACAGGCCTTGCCCAGATGCTCGCCGAAGAGCTCGATGCGGCCTGGGACCAGGTGAAGCTGGTGTCGGCACCAGCTGAATCGGCTTTTGCCAACACCGGTCTGGGTCGTGGTTTCATGGGCGAGATGACTGGCCAACCGGGCATCGTCAACGGCATCCCGCAATCCTTCCTGTCGTTCATTGCGCGGCAGATGAATTTGCAAATCACCGGCGGCTCGTCAGCACTTCGCTATACCGGGCAGGTCACTTTCCAAAAGGTCGGCGCAGCCACCCGGCTGGCGCTGATCGAGACGGCGGCCAAAAGGCTGGGCGTTACGGCTTCCGAACTGACAACACAGGATAGCCGCGTCATCCATGCTAAATCCAACAAGTCGCTGCCATACGGCGAACTGGCGGCCGAAGCGGCGAGCCTGTCGCTCGATAATGATCCGAAGCTCAAAGACCCATCGCAATACCGGTTGATGCGCCAATCGATGCAACGCCTC
>JBGSVG010000294.1:0-3394 GCA_041753095.1 Sphingorhabdus sp.
TCCCCGGATAAACGCCGATACGATGTGCCATTACCGGTCTCTCTCCGTGATGTAATTTGCAATGGCGCGCAGCAGGTCAGCTTCCGACCCGTAGCTGCCGATATGTTCATTCGCTTGGGCGACCAGCATCGCCGCTTGCTGTTTGGCGCGATCCAGTCCCATCAATGATACAAACGTGCCTTTCCCAGCCTTGGCGTCTTTTTGTAGTGCCTTGCCGGCCAATTCCGGGTCGCCTTCTACATCCAATATGTCGTCTGCAATCTGGAAAGCGAGGCCAATGTCGCGGGCATAACCACGTAAATGCGCGCGGCTTTCGGGCGGGATGTGCCCGAGTATCGCGCCCATCTCGACGCTGGCGGCAATGAGCGCGCCGGTCTTGAGTGCCTGAAGCCGGGTTATCGTAGGTAAATCGAACGTAGACTTCTCTGCTTCAAGATCCATCATCTGGCCGCCGGCCATGCCATCGGGACCGCTCGCCAACGCCAGCGTTGCTATCAACTCGCTGCGGATGAACGGGTCGGTATGCGTCCGTGAATTTGCCAATATCTCGAACGCCAGAGCATGGAGAGAATCGCCTGCCAACACTGCCGTCGCTTCGCTAAAGGCGCGGTGCACGGTCGGCTTTCCGCGCCGCATGTCGTCATCATCCATACA
Organism: Sphingorhabdus sp.; assembly: GCA_041753095.1. Classification (GTDB taxonomy): domain Bacteria; phylum Pseudomonadota; class Alphaproteobacteria; order Sphingomonadales; family Sphingomonadaceae; genus Sphingorhabdus_B. The sequence continues at coordinate 655 of JBGSVG010000294.1, forward strand.
TGGCAAATCGTCGTGGATGAGTGAATAAACATGGATGGCCTCGACCGCGGTCCCGACGCGCAGTGCAACATCACCGTCGACATGGAAGAGCGATGCGGTCGCCGTCACCAATAAGGGACGCAGCCGCTTGCCGCCGCCAATCGCTGCATGCCGCATCGCCGCATACAGCGGATCACGGCTGTCGCCGGGCAAGGCAAGCAATTGGTCAAATTCGGCGTCGACCTCAGATGCAATCTGACTGAGCGCGCTATCGAGCAAAGTGGAAGAGGAACCGTCTGCCAACGGGCTTATCCAGCGTCGAAAGCTGTTGCGCCGCTTGGCGAACCATCGGGGCCAAGCGTAATCGCCTCGATCCGCGCTTTTGCCGCATCGAGCCTCTGCTGGCACAATGCGCGCAGCTGATTGCCGCGCTCGTACAGCGCAATCGACTCATCCAGTGGCGCTTCTCCGCTCTCCAGTCTGTGGACAATGTCTTCTAGCGCACGCAGCGCTTGCTCAAAATTCAGTTCGGATGCTTCTTGCGACATGCCCACTGCAATGACGCCGCCGGTCTTTGCGGTCAAGTGCTTCGCTATACCGATATTTCTTGGCGGAAGAGCGTGATTTTACTTTCAAACGCAACATTGGTGCGGCAAATAGGATTTCTATGAAAAAAACTCTCCTCATCCTCGCCCCGTTGTCCATGCTGGCGTTAGCGGCATGCAACAAATCCGAAACCCCCGCGACAGGTGAAGCTGGCAGTGAAACCGCTGCAGCAAGTGCGGCTCCGGTCGAATTGCCTCCTGCGATTACTGCGAGCGGTACCTACCGCTGTGCCGACAACAGCATATTGTACGTGGATTTCCTCGGCAAGAATGAAGCGGCGGATATTCGCGTAGGCGACAAGGCTGCAACTGCGGTTCGTGTAACCGCCCCGGCTGCTGAAGCACCCGCTGCTGGCGCTGCCCCTGCTGCGGAAGCCGCTCCTGCCGGTCCGATGAAATCTGCAGATGGCGAAAATTCGCTTTCCGGCGAAGGCAAGCAGATCAATGTGAAGCTCGCAGGCAAAGGCGCGCAGACCTGCAAGAGCAGCTAATTCAACTCATCATATATTCAATTAAGGGGTCGGTTATCCGGCCCCTTTTTTATTAGACACCCGACTTCAACAACCAGTCGTGGAAAATTTTCACTGCCCGCTGCTTTAAAGCTCTTGGCCGACAAACGAACCAGTAGCTGTAGGGGCTTTCGACTTCGAGGTCGAACAATCGGGTCAGGCGTGGGTCGCGCGCATCGGAAAAATGGCTTCCGTGCATAATGGCGACACCGAGTCCATTGGCCGCAGCTTCAAGCATCAACGGGCCGCTATCGATATGGTCGATGGCGGCTGGTTTCAGGCGAGGCTGTCCGACAGCTTCACGCCATGCGTCGAATATCATCGGCATGTCGCTGTGTACCATGACCGTGTGTTTCGAGAGGTCTTCGGGTGTTTTTACGGCCTGCTCTCTTGCCCACTGCTCGGAAGCAATGGCATATACAACATTTCGATCGAGGCGAACGCTGTAAAGCTTGGGGTCGACTTCGGCCGCGATGATGATGGCCGCGTCTACGACATCACCCAGCAGATTTTCGGCATGACCCGATGTGTCGACGTCGATATGCAATTTGGGGAAAGCCTTGCGCAGTTCTGGTAGACGCGGAATCAGTCGCTGGGTGCCGAAAAGTGGGAGTACACCCAAGCGAAGCCGATACTCGCCGCCACGACCGGCGAGTTCCTCAACTGCTTCGGCCATAGCATCCATCGCGGGCTCTACTGCTGCAAGTAGGGCCTCGCCGTCGGCGTTGATCACCATTGCTTGGGAGCGACGGTCAAAAAGGGATTTGCCGATGAAATCCTCGAGCGCTTTGATACGTCGGCTGAGTGCGGGAGGCGAAAGAGATAGTTCGCTTGCGGCGGCTTTTGCCGAACCTAGTTTTGCGACACGCAAAAATGCTTCCAGCGAACGCAATGGTGGCAATCGACGCATGCTACTCTCCTGAATTTGTCGCACTGCAACAAAGTATAAAGCATCTCGCGAATTTCAAAATACCGCGAAAGTCATTATGTAAGAGATATTACAGAGTTGCAAAATACGCAACTGCAATTGCATTGTTCGCACTTGCACAAAAAATGCCGGGTACGCATAAAGAGGGGGCCTTATAGGCATCCTCTCCTAAAGACTTTTTCAGGGTCGGCTCACGCCGGCCCTTTTTTTATGCAAAATGGGGCGGTTGGAGTCGCAATTTGCGGAACAACGCCTACTTTGATGCCTTAGCAAATATGAGGCAGCCAATGTCCCCCAAAGCCAAATCCCCAAAATTGCAAGTCGCCAATGCCAAGCTCGAGGATTCGGGCCGGGGACTTGCCCGCATGACACGCGAATTCATGGCGGCCAACGCCATTGTTCAGGGCGATGTCGTGGAAATAATCGGGAAACGAAGTACCGCTGCGCGGGCGGTCGATCCCTATCCCGAAGACGAGGGCCTGGAAGTCGTCCGACTTGACGGCCTTCAGCGTGCTAATGCTGGCGTCGGTGCCGGCGATCATGTCGAGGTGCGCAAGGTTGAATCGAAGCCGGCAACTAAAGTGGTGTTTGCGCCTGCGCAACGTGAAATCCGTCTTGAGGGACCAAGCCAGGCGCTGAAGCGCAGCTTTTTGGGTCGTCCGGTAGTTGCAGGTGACGTCGTTGCCACACACGGCCAGCAGCGCGTTGCACCCGACGAT